>SACH01000326.1 GCA_009928645.1 Gammaproteobacteria bacterium
GGCCTCAGCGTCCTGCGGGAGATCCGCCGGGAACTGCCCCATGAGGACCTGCTGTACGTGGCGGACTCGGGTCATGCCCCCTATGGCGACAAAACCCTGGCCTATATCGAGCGGCGGGCCCTGACCATCGCCGACTTCCTCCTGGAGCGGGACGCCAAGGCCCTGGTGGTGGCCTGCAATACCGCTACCGGTGCGGCGGCACGGTTGCTGCGGGAACGCTACGCGGTGCCGGTGATCGCCATGGAGCCGGCGGTGAAGCCGGCGGTAGCCCGCAGCCGCTCCGGGGTGGTCGGCGTCCTGGCCACCCGTCAGACCCTGGCCAGCGACAAGTTTGCCGCGCTGCTGGCCAGCCAGGAAGGGGCGGAGGTCCTGGCCCAGGCCTGTCCCGGGCTGGTGGAACGGGTGGAGGCCGGCGATCTGGAGGGGGGGGAGACCCGCGCCCTGCTGGCCGGTTATCTCGAACCCTTGCTCAGCCAGGGGGCGGATACCCTGGTCCTGGGTTGCACCCATTATCCCCACCTGGCGCCGCTGATCAGCGAACTGGCCGGGCCGGCGGTCGCGGTGCTGGACTCGGGGGCCGCCGTCGCCCGTCAGGTCCGCCGGCGTCTGGCCGAGACCGGGCTCTTGGCCCCCCCGCGGGCGGGGCGGGCGTTTTTCTGGACCAGCGGTGATCCCGGGCGGCTGTATCCGGTCCTGGCCCGGCTGTGGGGCGGTGATGTCGACCTGGCGCCCTTGCCCTGACCCGGCCGCCCTCAGTGCCCCTCGGCCCGGCGCTGCTTGAGCTTGACGGCCTTGAGGATGTGGGAGGCGATTTCCTCGATGGACTGGCTGGTGGTGTCGAGGACCCGGATGCCGAGGCGCTGGAACATGACCTGAGCGCGGCGAATGTCGTCCTGACAGCGCTTGAGGGAGGCATATTCGCTGCCGGCCCGGCGCTCCGAGCGGATCAGGTGCAGGCGCTGGGCGTCGATCATGAGGCCATAGACCTTCTCCTTGACGTCGTAAACCTCCCGCGGGAGATCGCCCTTTTCGAAATCTTCTTCGGTGATGGGGTAGTTGGCGGCCATCAGGCCGTAGTGCATGGCTAGGTAAATGCAGGTCGGGGTCTTGCCAGAACGGGAGACGCCCAGCAGCACTACGTCGGCACGATAGAAGTTGTCCGGGCGCACGCCATCGTCGTTGGACATGGCGAAGTTGATGGCGTCGATACGCTTGATATAAGTGGTGGGCTCGGTGATGGCATGGCTGCGCCCGGATTTGCGGCTGGGCGGCAGGCCCAGTTCCCGGCTTAGCGGCTCCATGAAGACGTCGAACAGTTCCAGAAAATAGCCACTGCCAGTCTTGATGACCTCGCGCACCTCTTCATCCAGCATGGTGCTGAAGATGATCGGCCGGGCGCCATCCCGGTCCGCCGCCTCCTGAACGACCTCCAGCAGGGCCTGGGCGCGCTGTTCCGTGTTGATGAAGGGCATGTAGACCCGTTCAAAGTCCACGCCCTCGAATTGGGAGAGCAGGCTATGGCCCATGGCCTCGGCGGTGATGCCGGTGCTTTCGGAGACGAAGAAGACGGTGCGTTTCATGATTAGACTCGGGTTACAGCGGGAGTTGTTCGGGGTTATGCGGGGTTACGCCAGGCGGCCAGGGTCAGGCGGAATCGGGTCGACGGGGTCGCGGCGATGGTGACATTGTGACTTAAATCAATGCGCCGGGGCAGCCGTTGGGCAAGAATGTTCAGACTTTGCTTAAACGCTAATAAAGGCTTGGTCCTCGTCCCTCGTGGCGCTGACCAGACCCCGGAGCCGTCCCATGACCCAGATCGCCAATGACCAACAGCTTCGCGACGCCCTCAACGCCCTGAGCCCCGACCAGCAGCGCCTCATGGGCGCCCATTTCGCCGAGAGCGTCATGCACCTCTGCCTGGATGACCGGGTGCGCCGTGCCGCTACCCTGGCCCTCAGCTCCGACCCCGCGCCCTCCGAACTGGGCGATGCCATGAAGGCGGCCAAGTCCTACGCGGTCAAGACCTATACCGAGTGCGGTAATGATACCGACTGGCTGAAGCAGGCGGACCATTTCGTCGCCGCGGCCGTCACCGCGGCCCTGACGCCGCCCGATCAGTTGTCTGCCAAAACCAATCCGGCCTGGAAGGCGGCGGTCCAGGCGCGCATGGCGAAGAACTGCGAGCTGATGGAAACGGACGAGGGCGAGGAGGAGACTGAGTCCGACCGGCAGTACAAGATCGCCAGCCAGTATCTCTGAGGTCTGGGACGCTCCGGCTGGCCTCCGCGCTTGCGGGACATCAGCCGGGAGGCGCGAAACCCGGGTCTGAGAAGTGGCGTTCGCCGCCCTCCCGCGGTAGGGGGCGGCACCGGGCGCCCCGAGAAGTAGATGGCCGCGGTGTCGCCGCCGCCTGCCCGCGCTCGGGGGCGGCGCTGTCGGACTGGGTCGGGAGGTGCGGTGAAGGCTTGGCTTTGGCGGTGTTGAAGGCCTGAGTCAGGCGCTGATCCTGTCTCGCCCCCGGGCATGGGACCCGTCCGACTTAGGGATCAGTCCGACTCAGGGATCAGATCAGCGGTTGGCTATGAGGCAGCTCAGCCTCGGCCGCTAACATCTGGTCGTAGATCTCCCACGCTGCCGCGGCCTCCTCGGCTGTCACCTTGTTGAGGGCATAGCCAAGGTGGAGGACCACGTAATCGCCGATGGCCAGCTCCTCCTGCTCGAGCATAAGCAGGTTGGCCTCCCGTTCCACCCCTTTGGCCTCGCAGCGGGCGAGGAGGCCGTCGATGGATCGGATCTGCATGGGGATGCCGAGG
>SACH01000327.1 GCA_009928645.1 Gammaproteobacteria bacterium
GACCCTGACCAAGGGCAAGTTCGCCTATGACTTTGGCGACACCGCCCACCTCACGCCCCTGGTCAAGATGTACACCCTGGGCTCCACCTTCATTCCCCCAGGCTTCCACGCCGGTGGCCTGCGCTACCACGGCATGGCGCCCCAGATCAGCCATCTGACCAAACATGGCTATATCGCCCCGCGGTCCTACACCCAACTGGAGACCTTCGCCGCCGGCCTGCGCTTCGCCCAGGCCGAGGCCATCCTGCCGGCGCCAGAGGCCAACCACGCCGTCTGCGCCGCCATCGACGAGGCGGAGAAGTGCCGGGAGAGCGGCGAGGCCAAGACCATCCTCTTCAATCTCTGCGGCCACGGCCTGCTCGACATGCCATCCTATCAGGACTTCATGGCCGGCAAACTCCAGGAACTGACCTACGACGAGTCCGAGATCGCCATGGCCCTCTCCGGCCTGCCCTCCTGCGGGGACTGAGACCGCGCCCTGCTCCCTCCCCCCCGGTGGGGGAGGGTCGGGGAGAGGGGGTCCGAGGGGGTAGAAGGGTCTAAGGTGAGAGGAGATCCGAGGACAGAGTTAGGTCTGTCGGATTGCACGCGGGCGCCTCATACCGCCTGCTCGTGATCCTCCAGGTGGGCGCCGAGGATCTCCAGCAGGATGCTGGTGACGGCGCCCCCGATCAAGCCGCCAGTCATCCCCTGGGGGATGTCCGCGAGCACGGCCTCCAGGCTGGGGCCCAGGCTGGGGCCCAGCCCGGTCGCCCCCCCCATCACCCAGAAGCTGGCCCCGATCACCGCGGCGATGACCGCCGCCACCACCGGTGCCGAAATGGCATGGGGACACCAGCGGACGATGTGGCTCACCAACACCTTTTCCGTGAATTGGAACAGACCGCCCACCACCGCCACGATCAGGGCGGCCATCACCGCCATGGCCAACACCGGCCCCAGGATGGCCAGGGTCAGGGCCAGGAGCAGCCCCGCCACCACCCCGCAGATCAGCCCCGCGAGACTCTCCGCCAGGGGCCGTTCGCCCCCCTGGCTGATCCAGGCATAAAGGATGCCGGTCACCAGGCCCACCAGCCCCGCCACGCCACTGATCAGCCCCAGTCCAACCCCGGACCCCATCGCCATCAGGCTGCCGACCGAGCCCAGCACTCCCGCCATGCTGCCCGCCAGGGCCACCGGCATGGAACTGTAAAAGGCGGTGGTCGTCACCGCCGCGACCAGGGTGCCCAGCAGGACCGCCAGCCAGGGCGGCAAGGCGCTGATCAGCAGCAATCCATAGAGGGCGGCGAACAGCCCACCAAACAGGGCCCCCGACAGCCCCCAGACCAGCAGGGTCATCAAGACCGCGGCGGGTTTATCATTCCTCTTCATCACGGCCTCCTCATTCTTATTCATTACGGCCTCCTCGGCAGCTCCATGTTGAAATTGTGGTCCACCACTCCGCAAACACAAGCTTAACCCGCAATTGGCCAGGCAAACAGGCCCTGGAATGACAATTATCAATGCAGGAAAGTGCCCTCAGACGTCGATTGCCGCCGCCGGGCGTTCACCCCGACCGCGCCGGGCAAGCCGGCAGACTACCCCGGCCGTTGCCGCAACCCGCCAAGGATTGAGCAATTTCACCGCCGCCAACCCGCTGAGACCCTCCCCATGACGCATCTAACCACCCCTGATGTCACCAAGTCTGACAGCACCGACCCTGGGGTCAGCCCCCTTGCCCCCCTCGGCTTTGTCGGCCTGGGCATCATGGGCCGGCCCATGGCCCTCAACCTGCGCCGAGCCGGCTGGCCCCTCTTCGTCCACGCCCGCCGCGCGGAAGCCATGGACCCACTGGTGGCGGCCGGTGCCATCGCCTGCACCAGCCCCGCTGAGGTGGCCCGCCAGGTGGAGATGCTCTTCACCATGGTCGCCGACACGGCGGACGTGGAGCACGTCATCCTCGGCCATGAGGGCATCCTGGCCGGGGCCCGCCCCGGTCTGGTAGTGGTGGACATGAGCACCATCTCCGCCGCCGCCACCCGCGTCCTGGCCCGGCGCCTGGCTGGACACGGGGTGGAGTTGCTCGACGCCCCCGTCTCCGGCGGCGAGACCGGCGCCATTCAGGGCACCCTGTCGATCATGGTCGGCGGCGCGGCGGCGGCCTTCGCCTGCGCCCTGCCCCTGTTCCAGGTGCTAGGCAAGAATATCGTCCACGTCGGCGACCACGGCGCCGGCCAGGTGTGCAAGGCCTGCAACCAGGTGGTCATCTCCCAGACCCTGGCCGGGGTGGGTGAGGCCCTCCTCCTCGCCCGCGCCGCTGGCGTCGACCCCGCCAAGGTCCGCGCCGCCCTCCTCGGCGGTTCCGCCCAGAGCAAGGTCCTGGAGATGCACGGCCAGCGCATGATCGACCACAACTTCGCCCCCGGCTTCAAGGCCCGCCTGCACCAGAAGGACCTGCGCCTGGTCCTGGAAGCCGCCCTGGAACTGGGCCTTGCCCTCCCCGGCACCGCCTTGGCCGCCCAGTATCTCAACGCCCTGGTGGGCCGTGGGCATGGCGAGCTGGATTCCAGCGCCATTTATGAGGTGCAGGAGGCGGCCAGTGGTCGCAATTTAACCTACTGAATACAAAATATATTCACACTAAATGATATTCATACTGAATAGCATCAACATTTAAGACTTAGCCATGCCCAACCAGTCGCAGATCCGTGTCCTGTCCATCGTCGGTACCCGCCCGGAGGCCATCAAAATGGCCCCGGTCATTCAGGCCCTCGCCGAGGACCCGGCCTTTTCCTCCCGGGTGCTGGCCACCGCGCAACACCGGCACCTG
>SACH01000328.1 GCA_009928645.1 Gammaproteobacteria bacterium
GAGGATGAGATCATGCTCATCACCGTCGGCGGCACCCTGGTGCGGACCACGGTGGCGGAGATCCCCGTCTTTAGCCGCTCCGCCCAGGGCGTCAAACTCATCCGCGTCGGCGAGGGCGAACGCCTGGCCGGGGTGGAGCGTATCCAGGGTCTGGAGGCGGGACTGGAGGACGCGGACTCAGTTGACCCAGCCGACGCGGCCGGTTTGATCGATCACGCTGATCCAGCCCAGCCAGCGAATCCGGCCGATCTGGCGGACCCGGCCGAGGGGGACGATTCGGGTGAATGATCGCCCGATTAAGTTTGCAGGTACCGCCCGCCGTGTAAATGTTCAACAATACGTGGCCATATCGCCCGGCTCGCCCCCTCTCCCCAACCCCTCTCCCACCAGGGGCGAGGGGCTATAGCGTGTCAGTGATTGCTGAACAGTTTCCAAGCTTGACGCTAACTGTCATGAGGTGGCAAGCCACACCCCAGAAAATGAAAGTCTTTGCCGTGACTTTCACGCTAAGCATCCTTATTCCCGCTTCCCAGCCTCACATCATCCCAACTTTTCAGTTACCGGCTTTCCAGATTTCCACCTTGACGGAGTAACCACCATGGCAAGACCCTATAACTTCAGCGCCGGCCCGGCCATGCTGCCGGAAAGCGTCCTCAACCAGGCCCGGGAGGAGATGCTGGACTGGCATAGCTCCGGCATGTGCGTGGCGGAGATGAGCCATCGCGGCAAGGAGTACATGTCCATCGCCGCCCAGGCCGAGACCGACCTGCGCGCCCTGCTGGCCATCCCGGACAATTACAAGGTGCTGTTCCTCCAGGGCGGCGCCTCCAGCCAGTTTGCCATGGTGCCGATGAATCTGCTGCGGGGTGCCCAGGACGCGGATTACATCAAGACCGGCTCCTGGTCGAAGAAGGCCATCCAGGAGGCCAAGCGCTATTGCACGGTCGCCGTCACCGAGGGTGGGCATGAGGGCAAGTTCACCAGCGTGCCGGCGCAGGGCGACCTGCTGCTGGGCGAGACGGCGGCCTATGTCCACTACACCCCCAACGAGACCATCGAAGGCGTCGAATTCCCCTATGTTCCGGAGACGGGCGAGGTCCCCCTGGTGGCGGACATGTCCTCCACCATCCTCTCCCGGCCCATCGATGTCTCCCGCTTTGGCCTCATCTACGCCGGGGCGCAGAAGAACGTGGGCCCCGCGGGCCTGACCCTCGTCATCGTCCGCGAGGATCTCATCGGCCAGCCCCTGGAGGGCACGCCGACCATGTTTGACTACAAGATCCATGCCGACAACGATTCCATGTACAACACCCCGCCGACCTATGCCTGGTACCTGGCAGGCCTGGTGTTCAAGTGGTTGCGGGAGCTCGGCGGCCTGGAGCAGATGGCGGTGATCAACCAGCGCAAGGCCCAGTTGCTGTACGACGCCATCGACGCCTCCGGTTTCTACGCCAACCCGGTACGCCCGGACTGCCGTTCCTGGATGAACGTGCCCTTCACCCTGCCCAACCCGGAACTGGACGCGCCCTTCCTCGCCGCGGCCAAGGCCCAGGGTCTCCTCACCCTCAAGGGTCACCGCTCCGTGGGCGGTATGCGCGCCAGCATCTACAACGCCATGCCCGAGGCGGGGGTCAAGGCCCTGGTCGACTTCATGGCCGAGTTCGAGCGCACGCACGGCTGAGCAAGGATTAAAAAGCATGCACAAAATACTGACACTGAACAATATCTCAGTCTCCGGCCTGAACCGCTTCCCCCGCGAGAAGTACGAGATCGCCTCCGAGATCGCCCATCCCGACGCCATCCTGGTGCGCTCCGCCAGCATGCACGACCTGGAGATCCCCGCCTCCCTGCGCGCCGTCGGCCGGGCGGGGGCCGGGGTCAACAACATCCCCGTGGCGCGCATGTCCGAGCGCGGCATCCCGGTGTTCAACGCCCCCGGGGCCAACGCCAATGCCGTCAAGGAGCTGGTGGTGGCGGGCATGCTGCTGGCGGCGCGCAATATCGCCCAGGGCTGGGCCTTCGCCCGGGACCTGGAGGGCGACGACGGCGCCATCAGCAAGGCGGTGGAGGCGGGCAAGAAGCAGTTCGTTGGCTTCGAGCTGCCGGGCCGCACCTTGGGCGTGGTGGGCCTGGGGGCCATCGGCGTCCAGGTGGCCAACGTCGCCCGCGCCCTGGGGATGAAGGTCATCGGCTATGACCCGACCATCACCGTCCAGCGCGCATGGCAACTGGCCGCCGACGTCCAGCAGGCCCTGAGCGTGGACGACCTGGTCGCCCGGTCCGACTTCATCAGCTTCCACGTCCCCCTGACCGACGAGACCCGGGGCATGATCAGCGCCGAGCGCCTGCGCCACATGCGCAAGGGCGGGGTGCTGCTCAATTTCTCCCGCAACGGCATCATCGACGACGCGGCCACGGTGGCGGCCCTGGATTCCGGTCATCTCTACGCCTATGTCTGCGATTTCCCCTCCAACCTGCTGAAGGACCATCCCCGGGTGGTGACCCTGCCGCATCTGGGGGCCTCCACCCGGGAGGCGGAGGAGAACTGCGCCGTCATGGTCGCCGACCAGGTGCGGGCCTGGCTGGAGGATGGCAACGTCACCAACTCGGTCAATTTCCCCGAGATCCAGTTGCCGCGTAACCCCGGCGGAAGCACCTACCGCCTGGCGGTGGTCAACAGCAACGTGCCCAACATGGTGGGCCAGATCTCCACCGACCTGGCCGCCGCGGGGCTCAACATCATCGACATGCTCAACCGCTCCCGGGGCGACATCGCCGTGACCCTGATGGATCTCGATCAG
>SACH01000329.1 GCA_009928645.1 Gammaproteobacteria bacterium
GTTGAAGCGCCGGGCGACCTCCCGGGTCAGCTCGACGTGGGCGACCTGGTCCTCGCCCACCGGCACCAGCCCGGCCTTGTAGATGAGGATGTCGGCGCTTTGCAGCAGGGGGTAGCCGAGGAAGCCGTAAGTCGCCAGGTCACGCTCCTTGAGCTTCTCCTGCTGATCCTTGAAGGTCGGCACCCGCTCCAGCCAGCCCAGGGGGGTGATCATGGAGAGCAGCAGGTGCAGCTCCGCGTGCTCCATGACCCGCGACTGGACGAAGAGGGTGGCCTTGGCCGGGTCGATGCCGGCCGCCAGCCAGTCCACCACCATGTCCCAGATACTGGCGGGGATGATCGAGGGGTCCTCGTAATGGGTGGTCAGGGCGTGCCAGTCGGCGACGAAGAAAAAGCAGTCGTAATCGTGCTGGAGTTCGACCCAGTTCTTGAGGACGCCGTGATAATGACCCAGGTGCAAGCGGCCAGTGGGCCGCATGCCGGAGAGGACGCGGCCGTTGGAGGTGGTGGCGGAGTTCAAAGTGGGATTTCCCCGATAAGGTTCAGCGTTGGCGGTGGAGGTAATTCAGGGATCAGGCGGATGCCGCGCTGAGCAGGCGGGTACCGGGGACCCGGGGCGTGGGACCCGCACCACGGCGCCTGGCTCCGGCCATTGCAGGCAGGGCGCGGCGGCGGGCATGGGCTGCGTGGGTGCCAATCGGGCTCAGGTCATGAAAAGCTCCCGCACCACCCCGGCCCCGGGCATCAGGCCAATCGTCAGCTCGATCAGGGGGCTCAGCAAGGTGCTGAGCACGCCCGTGACCAGCAGGATCACCAGGACGATGAGGCCATAGGGCTCCAGGCGGGCCATGGGCATCGCCAGGCGGCGCGGCAACAGCGCGTTGAGCACCCGTCCGCCGTCCAGGGGCAGGAGCGGGAAGAGATTCAGCACCATCAGCAGCACGTTAATCAACACCCCGGCGGCGCCCATGTACACCAGGGGTTGCGCCACCCAGGGACTGGTTTGCCACAAGGCCAGGGCCAGTTGGATCACCAGGCCCCAGAGGATCGCCATCACCAGATTGGCGCCCGGCCCGGCCAGGGCGACCAGGGCCATGTCGCGGCGCGGCTGATGCAGGTTGCGAACATCCACCGGCACCGGCTTGGCCCAGCCAAAGAGGAAGCCGGTGAGGAAAAAGGTCGCCAGGGGCACCAGCAGGGTGCCGATGGGGTCGATGTGCTTGAGCGGATTGAGCGTCACCCGTCCCAGCAGGCGCGCCGTGCGGTCCCCCAGATGACCAGCGGCCCAGCCGTGGGCCGCCTCGTGGACCGTGATGGCGAAGAGCACCGGCAGGATGAGGATGGCCAGGAGTTGGATATGATTGAGGATGTCCATGGGTGGCCATTATATACCCGAAGCATTGCGCTTTTCGGCCATGGCCGGCGAGGGTTGGATGGCGTCTGGCGGGGTGGCGACCATGACCAAAGCGCTCGTCACACCTACGGTTACCCGTTCAGGGTTGCCCTCGCCAGCCCCTCGTGCCAAGAAAAGCAAACGAAATGCCCACCTGGCCACTTCTCCCCCGCCCCGGTTGTCGGTATCCTCCCCGCCTTTATCACCCAACCGAGGCGCCTGGCCTCACTGGAACAGCTGGTTATCTTCACCATGTCCGACACCCAGAACGCCGCCTCGTCCCCGGCCCCGGGCAAGACCAACTTCATTCGCCAGATCATCGAGCAGGACCTGGCCAGCGGTAAGCACGCGCGCATCCACACGCGCTTTCCGCCGGAGCCCAACGGGTATCTGCACATCGGTCATGCCAAGTCCATCGTCCTCAACTTCGGTCTGGCGGAGGACTTTCAGGGGCAATGCAACCTGCGTTTCGACGATACCAATCCCCACAAGGAGAACGTCGAGTTCGTCGAGGCCATCGAGGCGGATGTGCGCTGGTTAGGTTACGACTGGGGCGAGCGGACCTATTTCGCCTCCGACTATTTTCAGCAGCTCCATGATTTTGCCGTTGACCTGATCCGCCAGGGTCTGGCCTATGTCTGCGACCTGGATGCCGAGCAGACCCGTGTCTACCGCGGCACCCTGACCGAGCCGGGCCAGGACAGCCCCTTCCGCAACCGCGGCATCGAAGAGAACCTGGACCTCTTCGCCCGGATGCGCGCCGGCGAGTTCCCCGATGGCGCCCGCACCCTGCGCGCCAGGATCGACATGGCCTCGCCCAATATCAACCTGCGCGATCCGGTCCTCTACCGCATCAAGCACGGGGTGACCCACCACCAGACCGGCAGCGAGTGGTGTCTTTACCCCATGTACGACTACACCCACCCGATCTCCGACGCCCTGGAGGGCATCACCCACTCCCTCTGTACCCTGGAGTTCGAGGATCACCGGCCCCTCTACGACTGGGTGATCGACCACCTGGACCTGCCCTGCAAGCCGCGCCAGATCGAGTTCTCCCGCCTCAATCTGGAGTACACGGTGATGAGCAAGCGCCTCCTCACCCAACTGGTGAGCGAGGGCCATGTGGAGGGTTGGGATGATCCGCGCCTGCCGACCCTCGCCGGGCTGCGCCGGCGCGGCTATACCCCCGCCGCCATCCGCGCCTTCTGCGACCGCATCGGCATCACCAAGGCCGACAACCGGGTGGAGATGTCGCTGCTGGAAAACACGGTGCGCGAGGATCTGGACGCCACCTGTGAGCGACGCCTGGCGGTGCTCCACCCCCTGAAGGTGGTCATCGCCGACTACCCGGCGGGCCAGGAGGAGGTCATTACCCTGGCCAACCACCCCAAGGACGCGGACCGT
>SACH01000065.1 GCA_009928645.1 Gammaproteobacteria bacterium
ATCTGACACGCAACGGGAGCCGGCCAAGCCGATGAAAACGGCCGTTGTCATCCAGCATCTCACCTTCGAGGACTTGGGTTCTTTTGGACCCCTCCTTTCCCAGCGAGGTTTCGCCTGGCGCTACCTGGAGGCTGGGATCGACGACCTCACCAGCCTGGTGCCGGACGAACCTGATCTGTTGGTCGTCCTCGGCGGGCCCATCGGGGCCTATGAGGAAGATCGCTATCCCTTCCTCGCGGATGAGCTGTGGCTGCTGGAGCGGCGTCTGGCGGCGGACCGGCCGACCCTGGGCATCTGCCTTGGGGCACAGCTCATGGCGCGGGCCTTGGGGGCACGCGTTTATCCCGGGCCAGCCAAGGAGATTGGCTGGAAACCCCTGCACCTGACCCCTGCCGGCGGGGCTTCGCCGCTGGCTCACCTTGACGGTCAACTCACCAGCGTCCTTCAGTGGCACGGGGATACCTTCGACCTGCCGGAAGGGGCCACCCTGCTGGCCTCCAGCGACCTCTACCGCCACCAGGCCTTCACCTGGGGACGCGGGGCCCTGGCCTTCCAGTGCCATCCCGAGGTACGGTCTCGGGATCTGGAGCGCTGGTTCATTGGCAATACGTATGAACTGGCGGCGGCCAGCCTGTCGGTGCCCGAACTGCGTGCTGAAAGTCTCCGCCTGGGCCCAACCCTGGAGCGGCAAGGCGTCCGCTGTTTGACGGATTGGCTGGCGCAACGAGGCCTGTGAGGCGGCCAATATCGCCTGGCGTATATTTTGCTAAAGTGAAGTGGCACAAGGCGCCGTTCAGCACCCATTGAAAATCGGGCGCCCGCGGGTCTTTGCGCCATCCCGGCGGCCATCGAGGTGCCGCCATCCTGTCCCTGGTCACTGCCCCGGAGTTCAGAGCCATGCTCGCCGCATCTTCCACGAGCCACCCTTCCCTCGATCCCGCCATCCTGACCCTGGGCGGTCAGTCTTATCCCTTGCCGGTGCTGGAGGGCAGCGAAGGCGAGCGGGCCATCGACATCTCCAAGCTGCGCGACCAGACCGGCCACATCACCCTGGACCCCGGCTATGGCAACACGGGGAGCTGTACCAGCGCCATCACCTTCATCGATGGCGAGCAGGGCATCCTGCGTTACCGGGGCATCCCCATCGAGCAGTTCGCCGACAGCACCACCTTCACCGAGGTCGCCTGGCTGCTGATCTTTGGCCACTTGCCGAGCGAGGTGGAATACGAGGAGTTTTCCCGCGATCTCACCCGCTTCGCCTACCTGGACGAGGGCATGAAGCACCAGTTCGAGGGCTTCCCCCGCACGGCGCCGCCCATGGCCATCCTCTCGGCCATGATCAACGCCCTGTCCTGCTTCCATCCCGAACTGCACGATCTGGAGGATGTGGACCAGTTTCGCCATGCCGCGGCGCGCCTGATCAGCAAGATCCGCACCATCGCCGCCTACGCCTTCCGTCACTCCCGGGGACTGCCCTACATCTACCCGGACCCGGCCCTGCGCTATGTGCCCAACTTCCTGCACATGATGTTCTCGCAGCCCTATCAGCAGTACCTGTGCCCCAGTCTGGTGCGCAAGGCCATGAACCTGATCCTCATCCTGCATGCGGATCACGAGCAGAACTGTTCCACCTCCACGGTGCGCATGGTCGGCTCCAGTGGGGCCAACCTCTTCGCCTCCTGCGCCGCCGGGGTCTGCGCCCTGTGGGGGCCCCTCCACGGTGGGGCCAACGTCGAGGTGCTGGAGATGCTGGAGCGCATCCACCAGGGCAACATCAGTGCCGAGGACTACGTCAAGCTCGCCAAGGACAAGTCCAGCAAGGTGCGGCTGATGGGCTTTGGCCACCGGGTCTACAAGAACTTCGACCCCCGCGCCCAGATGCTGCAAAAGGTGGCGGAAGAGCTGATCCCCCTCATCAGCGGCGACGACCCCTTGCTGGAAATTGCCCGCCGCCTGGAGGAGATCGCCCGTTCCGACCCCTATTTCATCGAACGTAACCTCTATCCCAACGTCGATTTCTACAGCGGTATCCTCCTGCGCGCCATCGGCATCCCAACCAACATGTTCACCGTCATGTTCGCCATCGGCCGCCTGCCGGGCTGGATCGCCCACTGGTGGGAGCAGAATCAGGCCCCGGGGGGGCGCATCGCCCGGCCGCGGCAGATCTACACCGGTCACCGTCAGACCGACTACATCCGGTTGGGGAGTCGGGTCGGTGTTTGAGTGCCGCTTGCCAGATACCGGCAATGACTTGCCGTGAGGAGTGGGAGCATTACCACGGGGATATTCCATATATTGTTGCGGGGATATTCCCCCAGGGACGCCTTATACGCTATTATCAGCCCGCTGATTGCGGTTGTGCGGGGTTACCACTCAACAACCTAAGTCGACTTAGGGGGAGCCGGGGCAACAATGCGTTGCTCCGGGCACGACGGGTCAGGGCCCTGGATGACGGATCGGTCATAAGTTAGTTGAAATTGGCGGCGGATTGGCCGCGGCTAGCGGTCAAGATGCCTATCTATCCGTTACGCTTGATCATTTGAATGGTTTACGCTATGGACGAATTGCCCGTGAACGATTCCGCATGTCCTGGGGACTATGCCTACGGTTGGGACCCCTTGTATTTGCCCATCGCTTATGAATATCGCCCCTTATTCGAACGCCTGGCAGCGTCTTGTGAAGAGCTGTTGCATCACCCTGAAGCCTCGGCGGAGCAGCGGAGTTTGCTCTCCAAACTGCACTATGCGCTTAGGCGCCTACCCGTCCTTACTCAGGATATCGATTTCATCGTCATCCTGGCCAAACCCCATGGCAACTCTGATCCCCACCAGTCCTTCGCCCTGGAACTGAGCGACCGCTATCTCAAGGTATCTACCACGCATGCCGTTGCCATTGACGACAGCGGGTACGGAAGTTCACCGCGGGTCATGTTTCACTGCACCAATGCCGGGGACCGATACGATCGCGGGGAGGATGGCTATTCCAGTTATCCCCTGTTAGCAAGCTGGGTGCAGCAGTGGGAGTCCTTGTGTCAGGACCCCTGTGCCCGCTTCTTGATCTACAACGTGTGCGAATCCTTTGACTGGCGTCAATATGAAGATATGACCGCCTGGGAGCGGATGCCCTCGCTCTTTGACGCTAAAGACGTATAACGAGTGCCTGAACGAAAACCCATTGAATTCGCCAAATCCACCGTAACTGATCCGCGCCATAAGGTATGTGACGGCCCTGATCAACTCCCAGTCCTGCTTTCATGAGCGTCCCGCTTGCTTTTCCCCCAGCCGGGTCTTCAATTGAAGGTAGGAGATCCATGGTTCAACCCCCCCCTCTCCCCAACCCTCCCCTACCAGGGGGAGAGGGAAAGAAAATCTAGGGTTAATATCCTGGTAACATAGTCAGGGCATTTCCAGGTTATATCCTTGCCCAAGGAGTGGGTGATTGCATCATCCCGCGTCCGCGCCGGCTGCATCCGGGTCACGGAGCCATAGGGCCCTCTGGGGGGGTTAAGTCGTTGCGTCCGTCAAGCCACTTTAAGGCTCTGATCGCGGGGTTTGGTGCCGATCTCGCCCTGCCCGTGATGGGTTTGCTGGTCATTGGCCTCTTGCTGGCCCTGGTCAGCGCTTATAGCTACCTGCTCTTCCATACCCTGGTGGAGCTGTTCACCATCGCCGTTGCCTTTGCCATCCTGCTCCTGGTGTGGAATACCCGGGAGGTGCAGGACCTTGGCTTCCTCAAGGTCATCGCCCTCGGTTTCGGCGCCGCGGCCGCCATCGATCTGGTGCATACCCTGGCCTACAAGGGAATGGCTATCTTCCCTGCCCATGACGCCAATCTGCCGACCCAGCTCTGGATCGCTGCCCGCTACCTCCAGGCCCTGACCCTCCTGGCGGCGCCCCTCGTCGCCCACCGCCGGCCGTACCTGGGCGGATTGGCGGTGGCTTATGGCGCCCTGACCCTGCTGCTGATCCTGGTCATTTTCGGCGGTTATTTCCCCGACTGCTATGTCGAAGGCCAGGGCCTGACCCCCTTCAAGGTCGGCAGCGAGTACCTCATCGTCGCCATCCTCCTGGCTGCGGTCTTCCTGCTGCAGCGGGCGCGCGCCAGTTTTCCCCCGACGACCTATCGCCTGCTCCAGGCAGTGGCCCTGGTCAGCGTTGCCCAAGAGATCGCCTTCACCGCTTATGTCGGCGTCTATGACCTGGCCAATCTGGCGGGTCATCTGCTCAAGCTGGCGGCCTACTATCTCCTCTACCGCGCGATTATCGTCACGGCCATTCGCGACCCCTTCATGACCCTGTTCCGGGACCTCAAGGCCTCGGAGCAGTCCCTGCTCGCCTCCCGGGCGGAGGTCCAACGGCACAACGCCGACCTGGAGCGGCGGGTGGCCGAACGGACCGCCGCACTGGAGGGTGAGATCGTCGAGCGGCGGCGCGCCGAGCAGGCCCTGACCGAGAGCGCCACCAACTTCCGGGCCTTTTTTGATACCGTTGGCGATCTGATCGTCGTCGCCGGCCCTGACGGCCGTATCCTGTTCGCCAATCAGGCCTGCCAGCGCGTCCTTGGCTATGATGAGACCGAACTGGCCCGCCTGGGGGTGCTGGATCTCCATCCGGCCGACTGCCGGGAGGAGGCCGCGGCGATCTTCGCCGCCATGTTAAGCGGTGAGCGCGAGGCATGCCCCTTGCCGTTGGCCAGCAAGGAGGGGCTGCAGATACCCGTCGAAACCCGCATATGGCTGGGGCACTGGAATGGCGCCGATTGCGTCTACGGGGTCAGCAAGGACCTGCGGGCGGAGCAGGAGGCCCAGCAGCGCTTCGAGCGCCTGTTCCACAACAATCCGGCCCTGATGGCCCTGACCAGCCTGCCGGAGCGGCGTTTCACCGATGTCAATCAGGCCTTTCTCGACGCCCTGGGCTACCGCCGGGCGGAGGTGATCGGCAAGACCTCCAAGGAGCTGGGACTGTTCGCGGACCCGGGGCAGGAGCAAACCGTGGCTGACCTGTTGCGGACTCAGGGCCGGTTTGGTGATGTCGAGATCCAGGCGCGGCGCAAGGACGGGGTGACGCTGGACGGCCTCTTCTCCGGCGAGGTCATCCGCAGCCAGGGCCGGGAGTATTTTCTGACGGTGATGATCGACATCAGCCGGCGCATGCAGGCCGAGCAGCGCCTGCGGGAGAGCGAGCAACGCTTCCGGGAGCTGAACGCGCAGCTCGAATGCAAGGTCGAAGCGCGCACCCAGGCCCTGCGGGCCGCCAATGACGCCCTACGGGAGGGCGAGGAAGGCTTTCGCACCCTGTTCGAGGAGACCCGCCAACCCCTCGCCCTGATGGAGGGGGACCGTTTCATCGCCGCCAACCGGGCCACCCTGCAACTGTTGCGGGCCACCCGCCCGGACCAGGTGATCGGTCATACCCCCGGGGATTTTTCCCCCGCCGTCCTGACCGATGGCACCCCCGCCGCCGAGCGGGTGGCCGAATTCATCGACCTGGCCCTTGCGCAAGGCAGCCATGAATTCGAGTGGGAGTGCCGGCGGGTCGACGGCGAGCCCTTCCCCGCCCGTATCCTCCTCACCGCCATCCGCCGGGGGAACCGGCAACAGCTTCATGTGGTGTGGAACGACATCACCGAACAGAAGCAGGCCCAGGCGCGCATCGAGTACCTGGCCTACTACGATGACCTCACCGGCCTGCCTAATCGGGTGCTGGGTCTGGACCGCCTAGCCAAACTGGTTGCCCAGGCCCAACGCCACCAGCGCCAACTGGCGGTGCTCTACCTTGACCTGGATCGGTTCAAATACATCAACGACCGTTATGGCCATCTCCTGAGTGACCGCCTGCTGCAAGGATTGGCCCAGCGCCTGTCCCGGCGGTTGCGGGCTGAGGACAGCCTCTGTCGCCTGGCCGCCGACGAATTCATGCTGGTCCTGCCGGAGGTGGAGTCGGGACGCAGTCTGGCCGACCTGGCCAGCCTCTGCGATCGGCTTCTCGCCTTCCTCGGCGAACCCTTTGACCTCGACGGCCACCAGGTCTACGCCAGCCTGTCCATCGGCGTCGCCCTCTACCCCCGGGATGGGGTTGATGGCGAGACTCTGATGCGCCAGGCCGACACCGCGCTCTTTGAGGCGAAGCGGGCCGGGGGGCAGACCTACCGCTTCTTCGAGTCACGGATGAACGACACCTTGACGCGCTTCATTCATACCCGTGATGCCCTGCGGCTGGCTCAGGCACGCCAGGAGTTCATCCTCCACTATCAGCCCCAGATCGATCTAGGCACCGGCCGGGTGGTGGGCATCGAGGCCCTGATCCGCTGGCAACGCCCAGAGGTCGGGTTGGTCATGCCCGGCGATTTCATCGATGTGGCTGAGAAGAGCGGGCTCATCGTCCCTATCGGCCGCTGGGTACTGAGGGAGGCGTGCCGCCAGGCCGCCGCCTGGCGGGCTTCGGGCTGGCCGGACCTGGTGATAGGGGTGAATCTGTCCGCCGTCCAGTTCCGCCAGGGGCAGGTGGCGGAGGATGTCCGCCTGGCCCTGGCTGACAGCGGCCTCGATCCTCAGGGGCTGGAACTGGAACTGACCGAATCCCTCCTGCTTCAGGGCGAGGAGGCCGTGCTGGGGACCTTGGCCCAGTGGAAGGCACAAGGCATCCACCTGGCAATCGATGACTTTGGCACCGGCTATTCCAGCCTGGCCTATCTCAAACGCTTCCCGCTCGACAAGATCAAGATCGATCGCTCCTTCGTCATCAACCTGCAAGGCGACGAGGGCGACCGGACGATCGTGCAGGCCATGATCCAGATCGCCCGCAGCATCAATATCCGCACCATCGCCGAGGGGGTGGAGGAGGCCGACATTGCCGACCGACTCCGCGAGATGGGCTGCGATGAGGTACAGGGTTACCTTTATGCCCGCCCCCTGGCGGTGGGGGATTTGGAGGCCTGGTTGGATGATCAGGCGCGGCGCTGGCCAGGCCCGGCTGGTTTGGTGGGTAGAGCCTGAGGGGGGCTAGCCTCCCTATTGCCTTACGCCCGCCAGGGGGTCATCCCACTGGGACTGGTCATGCTTGCTGAAATAGGGATCGTCAGCGGGAAACAACGCCTGCACGCTCTGCTTATCTTCCACCACCTGGGGCACCGCGGCCGCGGGCGGCTCTTCTTGACGGGGCGCGACGACCCCAGCGGCGAAGAGGTCCCCGGTCATCCCTGATCCCTCCTCGTCCGTGTCGTCGAAGGACAGGGCGCCGCCGGCCTGGTACTCCGTGACCCGGGTCTCGAAGAAGTTCTTTTCCTTCTTCAGTTCCATCTGTTCGGACATCCAGGGGAAGGCATGGTGGGCATCGGCGAAGGGCTGCGGCAGGCCGACGGAGCCCAGGCGCATGTTGGCGAAGAACTTGGCGGTCGCGAGGTGGTCGGGGGCGGAGTAGCCGAGGATGGGGCCGTCCTTGAGGCAATAAGCGATGTATTCGCCCTCCAGGGCCAGCGCACGCTTGGTGTCGCTGCTGATGGCGCCCAGCAATTCCGCCGTGACTGCCTCCGGATACTGGGCCATAAACTCGCGGATCAGCGCAATGCCGAAGCCGATATGGCTTTGCTCGTCGCGGGCGATATAGGTGAATTGCTCGGCGCCGCCCTTGAAGCAGCCCAGGCGGGCCAGTTGCTGCACCGGGCCGAGCAGGGAGACCCAGAACCATACCCCCTCGAAGATGAGGAACCAGAACACCAGGGAGCGCAACAGGGCCTGTTTTTCCGCCAGGTCCATCTCGTGGTAGGGCCGGCCCTCGATCTGGCGCTTGATGGACTGCAACACGGGTTCGGACAGTTGCTGGGCCATCTCCACCCGGGCCTTCATCGCCGGCACCGTCTTCCAGGTGTCGTAGATGGTCAGCGGAATCCCCAGGTTCTCGATGACGTAGCGGTAGCTGCGGGTATGCAGGCCTTCCTCCCACACCAGGCGCTTGAAGAAGTGGCGGATTTCCGCGGGCTGGAAGACCGAGAGGAAGGTCTCGGCGGCATCATCCCCGCGCTCGATGTCGAAGGTGGTGAGCTGGGCCATCACCGACTCGAACAGGTGCTTGAACTTGGGATCAGTGGCGGGGTTCTTGTAATCGGCCACGTCCGGAGCGACGGCGATCTCCTCCGGCGCCCAGTTGTTGTTCTCCTGGGCGCGGGCCATGGTCCAGGCCCATTCGTAGGCGAAGGGCTCCAATTGATAGGAATCGCAGGGGCCGAGCAGGGGTTTCGGTGACATGCCTAGTGCCTTCTTGTCAGGATGCGTCGCCAGGGCGAGGAAAAGGGACAGCGCTCTTGGGGGCGTGACGCACGTCAGTAGTGACGTTCGTCGTCAGAGAGCGGAGAGAGTACGGGAGAGACCGACAGAGT
Source organism: Gammaproteobacteria bacterium (assembly GCA_009928645.1). Lineage (GTDB taxonomy): Bacteria > Pseudomonadota > Gammaproteobacteria > Chromatiales > Chromatiaceae > M0108. The sequence continues at coordinate 8,374 of SACH01000065.1, forward strand.
CAAGCTGAGCCATGTGGGGGCAGGCTGACGAATGATCAACCGATTTCGGTCTCGGGCCTGATCCCGAACCTCGACCTCGACCCCTATCCCGATCCCGGTTCGGTGCCGGTGCCGGTGCCGATCCCGTTCCCGTTCCCGGTTTCGGTGCCGGTTGCGCGGCACGGATCGAAACGCCGCTCATTCCATCAAGGCCACGGCCTTGACCTGGGCATGGACCCGCTGCCCGAGGCTCAGGCCCAGCCGGTCGCGGGACTGGCGGGTGATCCGGGCGAGGAGGGTGGGGATGCAGTTTCTTGGCATGAAGCCAGGTTCACCCCCCGAGCCAGCATCTGCCTCTCTAGCCATTGCATCTTCTCCTACCACCAGCGCCTCTTTTTGTTCCTCCGACGCCGCTGCAACCCCCGTCCCGCCCTCCAGGCCAAGCTTGACCAGCAGCCGGGGGCCTTCGCTGGCGCCAAACTCCAGGATGTGGGCGGGAAAGACATTGAGGATGCTGGAGGCTAACGGCTCATCGGGGGAAAGGCTGACGTCCCGGGCCTGGATGCGCACCCGGACGCGGGCACCCACCGGGCGCCGGTTGCCGGGGACCCAGAGGCAAGCACCGGGGACCTGGACCCGCATCAGGTCATAATCCGCATCCCAGGCCAGCACCCGGCCATCGAGGAAACTGCTGGCCTCGCTGTCCCGCGCCAGGGGCAGGTCGAGGCGGGCGAGGATCTCCGCCGCCGGTCCCGCCGCGCGGATGTGGCCGGCGTCGAAGACCAGGATATGGTCCGCCAGTCGTGCCACCTCCTCCGGGGAATGGCTGACGTAAAAGACCGGGATGGCCAGTTCGTCGTGGAGCCGTTCCAGATAGGGCAGGATCTCCGCCTTGCGCTGGGGGTCCAGGGCCGCCAGGGGTTCGTCCATCAGGAGCAGGCGCGGCTGGGCGGCCAGGGCGCGGGCGATGGCCACCCGCTGGCGCTCGCCGCCGGAGAGGCGATCAGGCATGCGGTCGAGCAGGGCGCCGATGCCGAGGAGGTCGATGACGCGGGCCACATCCAGCGGCCCAGGGTCAGCGTGAAATTCACGGTAAAGACTTTCATTTTCAGGTGGATGGCGCGCCGCTTCATGAGAGTTGGTGCCGGAGAAGGGCCCATCGGGGGTGACTACCTCGGTCGAGGAGACTGGTCCGGCGCCGGAGCCGGCCCCGGCGCCTGTGACCGGGCCATGGCTGGTCTCGCCCGGCAGGGCCGCTGCTTGCGAAGAACATCCAGAGCCGGATGCCCATGGCCCTCCTGGCAAATGCGCAGGACATCCAGAGCCTGATGCCCGCAGCCCTCCTAGCAAACGCATCCAGCTCAGCCCGCTCAGACCAGCCGGCCAGGACGGCCCCTCCCGGCGCGCGGCCCGCCGGCGCCCATAGTCGATGTTGCCGCGTACCGACAGGTGGGGGAACAGGCTGGCCTCCTGGAAGACATAGCCCAGGGGCCGCCGGTGGGTGGGGACGAAGTGGCGCCGGGCGCTGTCTTGCCAGACCTCGCCCTGGAACTCCAGCCAGCCCGCGCCCGATGTCTCCAGGCCGGCGATGCAGCGCAGCAGGGTGGTTTTGCCCGAGCCCGAGGGGCCGAAGAAGGCCGTCACCCCCCGGCCCGGCAGGCACTGGTCCACCTCCAAGGCGAAGCCCGGCCACTGCAAGCGGAAGCGGACCCGCACCAGGGGGGCAGCCTGGCCTCCAGGCTGGACACCAGCCTGGAGACCACCCTGGACGCCAGCCTGGAGGTCGGCGCCGGGCAGGGCCGTCAGCGCCTCAGGTCCAGGGCCGGGCATGGCGGGTATAGAGGGCGAGCAGCACCAGGAAGCTGAAGACCAGCATACCCCCCGCCAGCAGGTGGGCCTCGGCGTACTCCAGGGCCTCGACGTGGTCGTAGATCGCCACCGACACCACCCGGGTCCGTTCCGGGATGTTCCCGCCGATCATCAGCACCACGCCAAATTCCCCCACGGTGTGGGCGAAGCCGAGGATGGCGGCGGTGACGAAGCCCGGTCGGGCCAGGGGCAGGGCGATGGTGAGGAAGCGGTCCCAGGGGCCGGCCCCCAGGGTCGCCGCCACCTCCAGGGGGCGCTCGCCGCTGGCGGCGAAGGCGTTCTGCAGGGGCTGGACGACGAAGGGCAGGGAATAGAAGACGGACCCCACCACCAGGCCGGCGAAGGTGAAGGGCAGCAGGCCGATCCCCAGCCACTGGGTGAACTGGCCGATGGGGCCATGGGGCCCCAGGCTGACCAGCAGGTAGAAGCCCAACACCGTCGGTGGCAGCACCAGGGGCAGGGCGACGAGGGCCCCCACCACCCCTTTCCAGCGCGAGCGGGTGCGCGCCAGCCACCAGGCGATGGGGGTGCCGACCAGCAGCAGGATCAGGGTGGTGGTGACCGCCAGTTTCAGGGTCAGCAGGATAGCTGCAAGGTCGATCCCCTCAAGCACAGGCCGGCACCCTCCGCGAAGCTATAGCCATAGGTCAGCATGATGCCCCGCGCCGCGGCGCCCTTCAAATAGTTGGTCAGGGCCTGGGCCGCCGGGTTGTCCGCCGCCTGTTTGAGGACAATCGCATCCTGCTGGATGGGGCTGTAAAGGTCCCCCGGCACCAGCCAGGCCGAGCCTCCCGTCAGTTGTCCGTCCGCTGCCACCTGGGACAGGGCGACGAAGCCCAGCTCGGCGTTGCCGCTGGCGACGAACTGATGGGCCTGGCCGATGTTCTCGCCGGTGACGAAGCGCGGCTGAAGCTTCTCCAGCAGATCGAGCTTGGTCAGGACCTCCACGGCTGCGGCGCCATAGGGCGCGGTCTTGGGGTTGGCGATGGCCAGGTGGCGAAAGTCCCCGGTCTTGAGGACCGAGCCCTTTTCATCGACGGTGCCCTCCTGGGCGGACCAGAGCACCAGATGGCCGAAGGCATAGGTAAAGCGGCTGTCCGCGACGGCATCGCCCTCCGCCACCAGCCGCGCCGGGGTCTTGGCGTCCGCGGCCAGAAAGACCCCAAAGGGGGCGCCGTTCTTGATCTGGGCGTAGAACTTGCCGGTGGCGCCAAAGGACAGCAGGGCGCGATGGCCGGTATCGCGCGCGAAATCGGCGGCGATACGCTCCATGGGCGCGGTGAAATTGGATGCCACCGCGACCTGGACCTCGTCGGCCAGGGCCAGGTCGGCGCAACAGGCACCCGTCAGGGTCAGCAGGGATAAGAGGGTGCCTTGCAGTCGTTTGAGTCGTAGCGGCATGGTGAGGTCTCCATGGGTGAATCAGGTCATAAGGTCATCAGGGATTAGTGGATCAATCCATCAGGGCATTACGCGATCAGGTCGCCAGGTTGGGGAGAGGGGGTCCGAACGGTTAGGGTTGGGTTAGGCATGTCGTTGTATCTTCCTGGATATAACGGTCGGCAAAAAATTTTCAGGTGGCGTCGAACAGGCCAGTTACGCCAGCGACCTCAGTCCTCGACCGCCAGGATGACATGGGGCGCCTTGATCAGGGCGCAGGCGCGGCCACCTGGGGCGAAGCCCAGTTCCTTGAGGCTCTCCAGGGTGATGATGGCCGTCAGGCGGGCACCGCCGTCCAGGGCCAGGACCACCTCGGCGTTCACCGCCCCCGGCGTCACCCGCTCGACGACGCCGCACAGGCGGTTGCGGGCCGAGGTGCGCAGACCGCCGTCCTCGGTGGCCAGGATGACGAAGCTGGCCTTGATCAGGGCATAGGCCTCCACCCCGGGGGCCAGGCCCAGGGTCTTGACGCTCTCGTTGGTGATGATCGCCACCAGGGGCGTGCCCTTGACGTCCAGGATGACCTCGGCGTTGACCGCGCCGGGCACCACGTGGGTGACGACACCGCGTAGTTGGTTACGGGTACTGACTTTCATGCTTAGGGCTCCGATCAGGCGATGGTATTGGTCGAAATCCTGGATGCCCGTGCGCAGGCGGGCCAGAAAGCGCCGGTGCTCCTGCTCCGCCGCCTCGTAGATGGCGATCAGGCGCCGTCCCGCGTCCGTCAGCTCGGTGCCGCCACCCTGACGGCCACCCGCCTGGCGCTGAACCAGGGGGCGCTCCGCCAGGTTGTTCATGGCATCCACCGCATCCCAGGCATGCTTGTAGGACATCCCCATGGCCTTGGCCGCCTTGGAGATGGAGCCGGTCTCGCCGATCAGCCGCAAGAGATCGATCCGCCCCCGGCCGACAAAGGGTTGGTGATCCAGGTCCAGCCGCAGATTGGCCGCCGTATCGAGACTGGGAGACGGAGAAGTGGACACCGGGGAGGATGACCCGCTGGGGATTGGATGTTCGCTATATCCTATCCGATATAACGACTATGGCAACAGGTTTGCCGTTCCCCACCGTCACTCTCGCCAAGAGCGTCCTTAAGATCTTCCCGTCGGGGCTCATCGAGGGGGCGCAGCCCGGTTAAGCATCGGGTTATCATCCCCCAAATGCCCAACGGGAGATCCTCATGTCCATCCAGCCCAAGCCCTACTACCGTTTCGAGGACTATCTGACCGTCGAACGCGAGGGCCGCGACGAGAAATACGAATATATCGCGGGCGAGGTCTTTGCCATGACCGGCGCCAGTTTCAATCACAACCTGATCACAGCCAACGTCATCGGTGAATTGCGTAACCGATTGAAGTCGAAACCTTGCAGCGTCCTGGCCAATGACATGCGCCTACGCATCGAGGCTGCCGATGCCTGTCTCTACCCGGACGTGATGGTCGTCTGTGACCAGCCTGACTTCCACGACCAGCGCCGGGATGTCCTCACCAATCCCAGCCTCGTCTTCGAGGTCATCTCCCCCTCGACTGAAGGTTACGACCGTGGCGGCAAGTTCGCCCTTTACCGCAGCGTACCTAGCCTGAGCCACTATGTCCTGATCGCCCAGGATCGTCTCGGGGTGGATGTCTTTACCCGCCAGGCGCATGGGCACTGGCTATTGGAATGCTATGACGATCGCCCGGACGCGGAAGTCGCCCTCGCCGCCATCGGCTGCACCCTGCCGCTCCGCGAGATTTATGCCAGGGTGGATCTGAACCCCCTCACCGCGGGTCAGGCTTGACCTGTTGACCTGGCCGGCAATCCAGGCGCGCGCTCTTCCGCCCTTCACCCCCCCCCTTTTGGACCTCAAACCCATGGCCGCATCCGTTCCCACCCAGATCATCCGTCTTTCCTGCGGCCCGCTGGCCTATCGCCGCTACGGGAGCGGCGCGCCCCTGATTCTCATCCATGGCTGGCGCGGGACCTCCAATCACTGGCAGGAGACGCTGACGAGCCTGGCGGATATTCGCGAGGTGCATGCCTTCGATCTCCCGGGGCATGGCGAAACCCCGCCCCGGGCGGCCCCGCTCACCCCCGAGGGGCTGGCGGCCCTGACCCTGGAGTACGCGGATCGCGCCGGCCTGACCCACTTCGATCTCGTGGGCCATTCCTTCGGCGCCGTGGTGGCCGTCACCGTCGCCACCCGCCAGCCTAGGCGGGTACGCCGCCTGGTGCTCACCAGCATGGGGCTGGTGCGGGACGACCTGGAACATTTCGCCCTGATGCACACCCATAGCGCCATGAACCTGGCGCTCACCTGGTGGCGGCCCTGGCTCGGCATGACGCGGTCCTGGGCCGGGACCTGGGGACCCTGGCTGGAGTGGATCGCTGATCATCCGGCCCTGAGCCGGGCCATCGCCGCCCCCTACCTCAGGCAGTGGCCCCAGGATGCGGCCTTGGTCCGGGAGGGCGTGCGAGACTTCCTCGCGACCGACCCCCTTTCCGCCCTGGAGATCGCCGTCAGCGCCAACAGTGCCCGCTTCAGGGCCGCCCTCGATGGCGTCAGCGCCCCGGTGCTGGTGCTCAGCGGGGATCGCGATCCCATCGCCCCCTTGTCCGCCGTCGCGGCCTTGTCCCAGCGCCTGAGCGACTGCCGGCAGGTGT
>SACH01000330.1 GCA_009928645.1 Gammaproteobacteria bacterium
GCAACCTCGCCGTCACCATCGGCGCCAAAGTGGCCCGCTCGGTCACCCTCCCTGGCCTGGGTCCCGGCTTCCCGGCCGGGACGACGGAAGTAGCGTCATCACCACTACCGGATTCGCGACCGCTATGATCGTTCGGTGGTCAGCCTGGCGGTGCTGAGCGACGGCAATCGGGCGTTCCGCCCGGTGAGTTACTCCGATGGGCGCTGGGGCTGTCGGCTCCTGTTCGAGTTCCCGATGGTCAAACTGCTCGACTACGTCGAGCCGGCGCGCCAGGCGGCGAGGGCGGCCTTGCGGGCACGCTTGCGATGGCCCGCGGGCCAGGCGTGCCAGAAGCGGTCGAAACCGGGGGTCGACCCGGGGACGACGCTCCGCGGGGGTGCGCTGGGCGCACGTACACACTCTGACGGTTCTTCTGACGGTTCCTCTAACGGTTCATAGGCAATAGCTATTGCCGGTTGCCCGACGCTGCATTGCCGGTTGCCTGGCGCTGCATTGCCGGTTGCCTGGCGCTGCATTGCCGGTTGCCCCTGGCAATGCATTGCCGGTTGCCTCCGGAAGTGCATTGCCGGTTGCCTGGGTTCGTTCGAGGCGGAGCTGATAGGCGTTCGAGCGGCGACCTTCCCCCGTGCCGGGGCGGATGATGATTTCCAGGAGGCCGAGCTTGGCGAGGGCGGCGACGTTGTAGCGGACCTGGCGTTCGCCGCATTCGAGCTGCTCCGCCAGCCGCGCTTGCCCACCCTCCTCAGCCACATCACCGGCGATTATTGCCCCGCCTGTGCCGAGGTCATCCTCGACGCTGAAGAAGCGGAGCGCTACGGACAAGCCGTGAACGCCTTCCCCCAGCAAGTCAATGCCGCCAGCGTCGACCCCGCCTATATCGCCGCGGTCCGCAAAAAGCTCGCCCTGGACCAGCGCGAAGCCGCCGCCATCTTTGGCGGTGGGGACAACGCTTTTTCCCGCTATGAAAACGGCAAGACCCGACCACCGCTTGCCCTGGTTAAATTGCTCAAAGTCCTGGACCGGCACCCAGAATTACTTAACGAAGTGCGGGCTGCTTGAAACCTGACACGGCCGGGATTTTGCCGCCCTCTACCGCCAGATCATCACTGCCGGCACCCACCGCGCCAGCAGCATCCGCGTCGCCGAGGCGGCCAAGGTCATCGAGAACACCCAGCGCGACCTCAACATCGCCCTGATGAATGAACTGGCGCTGATCTTCGGCAAGCTCGGCATCGACACCCTGGAGGTGCTGGAAGCCGCCGGCAGCAAATGGAACTTCCTGCCCTTCCGCCCTGGCCTGGTCGGTGGCCACTGCATCGGCGTCGACCCCTACTACCTCACCCACAAGGCCATCGCCCTCGGCTATCACCCCGAGGTTATCGTCGAATGATGTAAGATAAGGGTTTATCTCGACCAACGAGTAAGGTCCTGAACGATGAAAAAGATTGATCGTATTACCTTCAACCCAGAAATTTGCCATGGCAAGCCCTGTATTCGTGGTCTGCGTTATCCGGTGCAAAATGTCCTTGAGTGGCTGGCCAGTGGCATGAGTGTCGAAGAGATTCTGGCTGATTATGAAGATCTTGAACGTGAAGACATCCTGGCCGTCCTGGCTTATGCCGCGCAAATTGCACAGGTGAAATCCGTGAGTCGGCTCGCGGCATGAAATTTTTGGTGGATGCGCAACTGCCCAGACGTCTAAGTCGCCAGTTACGCGAGTATGGCCATGACGTCGTGCATACACTCGATTTGCCATCAGGCAATCGCACCGCCGATGCTGAAATCATGCGGATTGCCGATCGCGAGGAACGTATTGTCGTCACCAAGGATGAAGATTTCGTCCAGTCTTTCTGGCTAAACAAGCAACCGCAACGTCTGCTGCTGATCGCGACGGGAAATATCGGTAACCCCGAACTCGCTCAGCTCATCACCACCGCACTACCGGCTGTAGTGACAGCTTTTGCGACTTCGCGATACATAGAAATCTCCCACAACGCCATGATCGTTCATAAATAAGCGCTTCAACCACCTTATTGACGCCCCGCGAGTACCGCATCCGCGTCGACGTCCATGACCCCTGGATCGACCGGGCGGAGGCCCAGCACGAATATGGGCTGCACTGTTTGGCGGAGTTGCCGCGGGTCGCGCCCCCTCTCCTCTGAGCGCAGCCGCCGCCACACACTCATCCAACCGATGGCGTGAACCAAAAAATCCGTGTCCAGCCGTGAACATCCGTGGCTAAAAATTTGAGTCCGTACATGCAAATCGAAGCCATCTACCCCCCGTGTCAGGATAGATGTCGCGATTCTGAAGGGAGTTAGGCCTCTATTCGCTCCATGTGGACTTGGCAGCATCAAGATGGGCCGAACTGCCGCTACATTTGATCGAGGGCCGGCCGGAGTATCTGCGCTGTGCGGCGCCGACCGATCTTCTCGGCTGGCTCTACGAGCGGGTGGTGAACCGGGTCCCGGGTTTGGCGTGGTTGCGGGTGTTGTTGGTGGTGGAATTGCGCAAGCCGGGCGAGGGGCGGGCAGGGGCGTAAGCCGCCTGCTGCTGCGCACCACCCGCACCCTGATCTCCGCCGCGAGACGGTGGCCAAGGCGTGCAAGCTGTTTGCCGCTTTCAGTCATTTGGTTTGTCTGGAATCACCCGTTGAATGCCCACGGCGGATGGGCGGCGGACGCTGTAGGCTTGTCTGGAGAGCCCCTAAACGCTAGCATTTTGCTAGCAACCCTGTTCGGAGTTTCGCGATGCCCACCCTGGTCTTAC
>SACH01000013.1 GCA_009928645.1 Gammaproteobacteria bacterium
CATCTCGTAATCGCCATTGACCGCCGTGGTGCCGTTGACGCCGCTGGTCTTGGTGTAGGGTACCGTGCTGACATAATCGCGATCGACGCCCATGACATAGAGGTAGGAGGCCTCCACCGCGAAGCCGTCACCCAGGTCCTGGGCCACGCCAATGCCAAAGAGGTGACGATCGGTATCGGGCACCCGAGCGCTGAAATAGTCATCGTCCTGTGCCGATTGGTCATAGCTATAACCAACACGCAATTGGGTCTCGGACAGGACCTGCCAGGTGAGGCCAAGCCGGTAGGTGCTGGCGTTGTGCCAATTATTGGTATCCGCAAAGATCAGACCGCCATTTTGCTGGCCGTAGACCTCCAGTTCTTTGAAGCTGCTCCAACCCGTATAGCTCCAATCGAATTCGGCCGCCAGGGCGGGTGAGATTTCATAGCGTAGGCCAAGTTGCAGTCGCCAGGGCAGATCAAAATCGAGTGAGGCGGCCTGCTCAGGCCGCAATAGCCCCAGCGCGACCATCGTGGGGTTGAGGGGGGTGTAATCCCCATCCAGATCGATGGTTGAGGCGGAGTGAAAGCTGGCCCCGAGGGTCCAGGCGTTGAGACGATACATGGCGCTCAGGTTGAAGCCAAAACCGGTGCCATCGCCGCTGAGCTCCGCCAGGTTGGAGTCCAGTTGGGCCGTCTTGGCCCAGTAGACATCCATCCCCACCGCCAGGCTCAGGTTGTCGGTGACACGGTAGGCCAGGGTCGGCACAAAATTGAGGATTTCGAGTTTGCTCGCCGTCGGATGATTGCCCGTCGGGAGGGTGACGGGTCCAAGGTTCATTTTCTGGCTCAGTAACGGAAAGGTACCGTAGGACCAGCGGGTCTCGAGGCCGTAAGGAACCTGGAGCCCCAGACCTAGGCGCCATTGGTCCGCGAGCTTGATCGCCGCCTGGAAGGAAGGCAGGAAGGTCCAGTCCGCGCCCTGACTATCGTGCTTACCGCTGGCGCTGGAGACCGAGAAGCTGGGCCCGATCACGAACCCGCCCAGGGCGACACTGGACCCGTCATGGAATCCCATCGCGGCCGCATTGTAGGGGATGGCACCAAGTTCCTCCGGGTTGGCCACCAGGGCATTAGTGGTTGCGATGCCCGCGGCGGAGGAACCGGGAAGCGCGAAACCGGAGGCGTAAGCGCCGCCCATGGTAACCAGGATACCCAGGGCGCCAAGGGTCAGCGCAGGAACTACGGCGCGAGCTACGGTCTTGATCGACATGAAACACCCCCGTTAGAAGCAAAAAAGCGATGCATAACAACCGGAATTGTTCTTCTGGAATAGGCCGGCACGCCTGCGAAGAAGAGATACCCGCCCCGTATCCATCACGGTTTCGCCGTCCGGTCTGAAATAATCCTAACCGAATCGTAACAAAGCGCCGTCAACCCAGTCCCGTCGCATAAAAAAAGCCCGCCGAGGCGGGCTTTTCCGGTTTGGGCGCCACCAGGCCAGAAGCTGGCCTGGACTGGCGACGGGCTGGGCTTAGCCGAGCTCGTCAGCGCCGATCTTCTGCATCAGGCCGAAGCTCTTGACGAAGGGGTTGGCCATGCGCGGGTCCTTCATCATGGCCTTGTAGTCGCCGACCTTGAACTTTAGCTTGCCGGTGGTGAAGGCCATGCCCATGCCCATCATGCCGATGCCCTTCTCGACCCATTTGAGCCAGTCACCGAGGTCGGCGCGCATGTCCCAGTTGGCAGGCGGGTCGGTGGGGCTCCAGGCGCCGGCGCGGACGCAGATGCCGTTCTCGACGACGAAGACCCCGCGGGGGTTGTCCTCGCTCTTGAAGCCGCAATAGATCACGGAGTTGAAGCCGATCTCGGCCAGTTTGTCCTTGACCTCGGGCTCGCCGTTCCAGGCGTCCATGAGTTGCTTCATCCAGGCGTCGGAAAAGATTGCGGACATCGTGATGATCCTCCAGGAGTTGGCTTAGTAAGCCCCGGCCATTGCGACCAAGGCAAGGTTGATCTTCTGATGCGGCGCCAAGGGGAGGGCGCCACTGGTAAGAATTCTAACAGCTTGGGGGCGCTATCAGGCAAAAACTAGCGAGATGCCGGCGACGGTCAGGCGTTGGGCCTCCTCCTCCAGTTCCAGTTGGGTCAGGGGGTGATCCTCAAGCCAGCCGGGGGGGAAACGCAGGCTCAAGCGTTCTTCTTTGGCGGTCAGCATAGGATAGGGCTTGGCGGTGGGCGAGCGGCTGCGGTGCAGCAAGGCGGCGAGGCGCAGCAGGACGCAGAGGCGGGGGGCGGCGCGACGCCAGGCGGTCGACAGCCCGGTAAATTCCTGCAACGGGAATTTGCGCCGGTGGCCCAGGACTAGGGCCGCCAGCAGCCCCTGCTCCGGACGGCTGAAGCCCGACAGGTCCGCGTTGGCCACCAGATAGGCACCGTGTTTCTGGTACTGGCTGTGGGCGACCGCCAGGCCGATCTCGTGGAGGCGGGCGGCCCAGACCAGGAAGGCGGGCATCCGGGGGTCCATCAGTTCCCAGTCGCGGACCACCTGGCCAAAGAGGACCAGGGCGGTATCGCGAATGCGCCCGGCATGTTCCGCGTCGATGTCAAAGCGTTGGGCGAGCACGGTCACCGAGCGCTCCTGGACGTCCTGGTGGCGGGTCAGCCCCAGCATCTCGTAGAGCAGGCCCTCCCGCAGGGCCTCGTCCGAGACCTGCATCCGCTGGATGCCCAGGGCGGTGAAGACCGAGCGTAGGACGCTGACGCCGCCGACGAAGATGGGCCGGCGCTCCTCGGCGAGTCCCTCGAGATTGATATCGGCGAAGCGGCGGAAGCCGAGCAGGGCCTCCCGCAGGCGGCCCAAGGCGTCCGCCGTGATGCCATCCGTGGACCAGCCCTGGGCCGCGACCACGGTGGCGATGGCCCGGATGGTGCCGGAACTGCCGACCACGTCGCGCCAGCCGGTCTGGCGGAATTGCTCGCGCACCGGGCGCAGCTCCAGGGCTCCGGCCAGCTCCGCCCGCTTCATGCGCTCGGCGGTAATGACGCCGTCGGGAAAATGGCGCAGGGAGGCGCTGACGCAACCCATGTGCAGACTTTCGCGCAAGCGCGGGGTAAAGCCCTCGCCGATAATGATCTCGGTACTGCCGCCGCCGATATCCACTACCAGCCGGCGCTGTTCGCTGGCGGCCAGGCCGTTGGCCACACCGAGGTAGATCAGGCGTGCCTCCTCCCGCCCGGCGATGATGTCGATGGGATGACCGAGGGCCGCCTCCGCCTGAACCAGGAAGCCGCTGTCCGGGCGCAGTTGGCGCAGGGTGTTGGTCCCTACGGCGCGCACGCTGCCGGGGGGCATGCCGCGCAGCCGCTGGCCGAAGCGCTCCAGACAGGCCAGGGCCCGGGCCGCCACCTCGGGCGTGAGATCCTCGTCCGCGGTCAACCCCTCCGCCAGCCGGACCATCTCTTTCAGCCGGTCGATGACCTGAAAGTCCCCCTCCAGGGGCCGAGCCACGATCATATGGAAGCTGTTGGAGCCCAGGTCGATGGCGGCCAGGGTCTCTGGCGGGGCGGCGCTGGTCGTCTCGTCAAGCGGGGGGTTGGTGGGCATGGGTACTTCCTGAAGCTGAATCGCGGCGGATGGTAACAAAGCCGGGGTCTAGCCAGATTGCGAAATTGTTACCAAGTCGCGAGGATAAGTCGCCTAAACTCCCCCTGGGTTGCCCGAGGCCGGGTGTCTCCCGTCATGGCTCCCTGCTGCTATGCTTCTCCCACTCACTAAAGCAGCTCCGCTTTCGGTCCCTCCCAAGAAGGCCGAAAAGGGATCTGCGATGCGATCAGCCCCGGAGTGCCATGAACCCGATCCCCTTCGATCAAGCCCGCTTCAACCGCCTGCGCTGGACCGTGTTCTGGATCCTGATCGGGTCCTACATCATGGTCTTCTTCCACCGCGTCGCCCCCGGGGTGGTGGCGGCGGACCTGATGCAGGCCTTTAACACCAGCGGGGCGGCCCTGGGCTCCTTGGCGGCGACCTACTTCTATATTTATACCGCCCTGCAGATTCCCTCGGGGGTGCTGGCGGATACCCTGGGGCCGCGCATCAGCGTCACCCTGGGGGGACTGGTGGCGGGGGTCGGCTCCGTGCTGTTCGGCCTGGCGCCGGACTTCGCCACCGCCAGTTGGGGGCGCTTTCTGGTGGGCCTGGGGGTGTCGGTGATCTTCGTCGGCCTGATGAAGAGCAACGCCCTCTGGTTCCCCGACCGCCAGTACGGGCGGATCAGCGGGCTCACCCTGCTGCTGGGCAACCTGGGCTCGATCCTGGCGGCGGGACCGCTGGCCCTGCTGCTGGCGGAGGTGTCCTGGCGACAGGTCTTCGTCGGCGCGGGGGTCATCTCCGTCCTCCTCGCCCTGCTGACCCTGATCGGGGTGCGTAACCGCCCCGAGGATGCCGGCTTTCCCTCCCTGCGGGAGCAGGAGGGTCTGCCGCCCCACCCGCCCCGGGATCAGCACTGGCTGCGGGACCTGCGGGAGGTCCTGACCAACCGGGCGGTGTGGCCGGGCTTTTGGGTCAACTTTGGCCTCACCGGCTGTTTCTTTGCCTTCGCCGGCCTGTGGGCGATCCCGCTGATGCGGGACTTGTATGGCCTGGACCGTGCCGACGCCTCCCTGTACGCCACCGTGACCCTGCTGGCCTTTGCCATTGGGGCCTATAAGGTCGGCTGGATCTCGGATCGCCTCGGCCACCGGCGCCCGGTGATCGTCGTCGGGACCCTGCTCTTCTGTCTGGCCTGGCTGGGGATGATCCTGCTGCCTTGGGGGCCGGGCTGGAGCGGCCTGCTGATCTTCGCCCTGCTCGGCCTGACGGCCGGCGGCAACGTGGTGGTCTATGCCGCCGCCAAGGAGGTCCTGCCGGCGCGGGTGGCGGGCATGTCCGTCGCCCTGGTCAACACCGGCCTCTTCCTCGGCGCTGCCATCCTCCAGCCGGCCTTCGGCTGGGTGCTGGATCTGGGCTGGGACGGGACCCTGCGCGATGGCGTCCGGGTCTACGCGGCCGCCGATTATCAGCATGGCCTCTGGCTCTGCTTTGGTGCCGCACTCCTCGCCCTCCTCGCCACGCCCCTGGTGCGGGAGACCCATTGCCGGCAGAATTGAGGATCAATCTGAAGAGTGACCAGGCACAGGGCCGCCGGAGATTCCTCCGGACGCCAACCTATGAGTCGTCACGAACCTCGTGATGAATGATGCCCTTTCGATCCCCCCTGGAGGACCTAGCCAGGGCCTGGCCATCCAAACTCATCCCTCGCCTGCTGATCCTGGTGGTGCTACCGGAACGGGAGGAGCCATCGTCCGGCGCAGTGGCCCTTGAGTTCAGCATGCAACCGGCAAGCCGTTCAGGACCAAATCCAGGCCCAGGGTCCAGGCCCTGGGCCTGCATCAGCCGGAGGTGTTAGAGCTTGCTGGCGTCGTGGCAGGCCGCGCCACAGGCATTGGTATAGGGAATGGGCATCGCCTTGCCGGGTTCCACCCCCTTGACCCCCACGTTGTCCTTGCGCGGCACGTCGTAGAGGTGCGACGTGATGTCATTCATCCAGTAGTTCTTGCCGTCGCGCCCCACCAGGCCCTTGCCCATGCCGGCGCCGGTCTGCATGGTCTTGGTGTTGTGGCAGCTCGTGCAGGCGATCTTATCCGGGGCCACGGTGCATTTAGTCGTTTCCTTGACGTGCTTCTTCATGTCCGTTTGCTTCTCGTGGCACTGGTTGCAGGCCTTGGTCGAATCCAGGGCCGCGGTGCGCTGATGGGCAAACTCGGCCTCCCCATGGGGGTCATGACAGTCGTAGCAGGCCACCAGGTGGCGGTCATTGCGATATTTCGACGTCTTGATGAAGTCACTGCCTTGCTGGTGATGGGCCTTGGAGTGGATCCCGTCCGGCCAGAAGTCCTTTTCGGCCGCATCCTCCCGGCTGGTGAACTGGGTGAGGAAGGTGTTGCCGCTGGTACCCGGGGACATCATCCGGTTGGCGACATCGACCGGCGAGTCGTTACCCAAGTGACCCTGGGGTCGGCTGTGGCACTGCACGCAGATGGTGGAGGCCCGCTCCGAGGCCAACTTACCGGGATTGACGATACTGACCGACGCCTCGTCCTCCGCATGCGCGGACCCCGGGCCATGGCAAGTCTCGCAGCCCATGTTGAGCTCGTTGGGAATGCCATCGCCATCGATATCCAACTCGCCATTTTTATCGTTCACTGAGCCGGCGATGAATTTGCCCTCGGGTGTTTCCGTCAGGGTAAAGCCCGCGTAGTGACAGGCGGCGCATTCCCGCTCGAAGGACTTCTTGGCGGGCGGGTCGGTGAGCTTTTTGCTCTCCTCCTTGAAGAGCCAGTCCTGATGCTTGCTGTCGTCGCCGATGACGCGGATACCCAACCGGTGTAGGGTCTGGGTGAAGTGCTCCTGCTCCTCGCGGCATTTCAGGCACTTGGTGGTGCCCACGTAGGAGGCATCGGTTGGGGTATTGCCCGACACCTTGACCGTCACTGCCGTCTTGGTCAGTTCCTTGGTGGACAGGGCCTTGCGCGACTGGTCGCCGCCGGGCAGGTAGTGGGTATCGGCGGGCTCCACGTACTGGAAGAAATTGCCCTTCGGCACCTTGGGGACCGTGAATTTGCCGCCCGGGCCGCTCTTCGCCTGCAAGTAGCTGTTACGGTGGGCCGCCAGATTGTCCTCCAAGGGCTCGTCGTTTGACGAACGTTGCCGGGCCAGGGGAAGGCCTCCAGCAGGCGGATGGCATTCGGGGTGAAGGGCCCGACGTCCCTGTGGAAACGGGCCTTGAACAGCTCCAGAAAGTGCAGGGTGAGGGCCAGGATGTCCTCTTGCCGCTCGCGCAGCGGCGCGATGCGCAGGGCCACCACATTGATGCGGTAGAAGAGGTCTTCCCGGAAGCTGTGGTCGCGCACGGCATCCACCAATCGGCGATTGCAGGCGCAGATCAGGCGAAAGTCGCTGTGGCGCAGGGTCGTGCCGCCAAGCCGCTGGAAGCTGCGCTCCTGGAGGACCCGCAAGAGGCTGGTCTGGAGCTTGGGGCTCATATCGGCCACCTCGTCGAGGAAGAGGGAGCCGCCGTTGGCCTGCTCCAGATAGCCCGGCGTGGTCTTGGCCGCCCCGGTAAAGGCCCCCTTCTCGTAGCCAAACAGGGTGCTTTCGAGCAGTTGCTCGGACAGGGCGCCGCAGTTGACCTCGAAGAAGGGCCCCGCGGCTCGCAGACTGCCGGCGTGCAGGATCCGCGCGACCATCTCCTTGCCGCTCTCGCCCTCCAGCAGGACCGAGGTGTCCAGCGGCGCGACCTGGCGGATCTGCTGCAGCAGCCGCTCGATGGCCGGCGAGCGGCCGATCAGGACCTGACCCTCGGCGCGCCCGTCCAGTATGTGTCGCAGGCTGTCGATCTCGCGATAGGCACGATCCAGTTCCAGCGCCTTGGCGATGGTCGCCTCCAGGGATTCGAGGTCCTCGAAGGGCTTGGTCAGGTAATCGAAGAGGCCCGCGCGCACCGCCCGCACCGCATCGCGCACATCGGCATAGCCGGTGATCAGGATGGCGACCTGGTGCGGTCGCTCCCGGCGCATTTCCTCGACCAGGTCCAGACCGCTACCATCCGGCAGCCGCTGATCCATCAGGATCAGGTGGTAATCGCTGGTGCGAGAGCGTTGTCGGGCACCGGCGGCATCGACGGCCACGTCCAGCGCCACGGAGCGGCCACGAAACCCCTACGGGCAACGCTGAAGACCTTACCTGGCCGCTGGATAAAGTGATGTCTGAGACTTTACTAGTCATGCATTATAGATTTATAGTCATTTAAATAATGTAATAATCCATGCTTTAGATATGATTTCATCTGCCCAGATTCGGGCTGCCAGGGCACTGCTCGACATGGATCAGCGGCGCTTGGCAGAAGCCTCCGGTTTGTCGCTCCCGACTATCCAGCGCATGGAGGCTAGCGAGGGCCAAGTGCGGGGCAACGTCGACTCGCTGGTCAAATTGGTCGACGCCTTGCAAAAGGCGGGTGTGGAGTTGATCGGTGAGGGGACCGTCAGCCACGGCGGCGGACGTGGTGTCCGGCTGATGGCGTCCGCGAATTCCGCCAGGAAGCCCTGAGCGATGGATACGGGATTGTTTTTCGCCGCGGTTGCCGTTGCGCTAGCGCTGACTTCATCCGCGGTGTCGCTGGGCGCGGGGAGGATCCCGGGGATTCTGCGCATGCTGGCGATGCCCTTGCTCGGGCTCGCTGGCCTGGCCGCGCTCGCGGCGGGCTTGGTCGCTCTCACCGAGGGTGGCGTGATCGCGACCACCCTGCCGCTAGGGTTGCCGTGGCTCCCGTGGCGGGTCCGTCTGGACGCGCTCGCCGGGTTCTTCCTCGCCCTGATCGGTATTGTGAGCTGTGCCGTGGGTCTGTATGGACCCGTCTATGCGCGCGCGCTTGAACACGGTCGCGAGTCGCTCACGGCGCTGGGTGTTTTCACTGGCCTGTTCCTCACCGGCATGCTGCTGGTGGTTCTGGCCGACGACGCCTTCCTGTTCATGGTGGCATGGGAGTTGATGTCCCTGTCATCCTACTTTCTGGTGGCGTTCCAGCACGAGAACGCGGCCAACCGCCGCGCTGCATTTCTGTATCTATTGATGGCCCATATCGGCGGACTGGCCATCCTGCTTGGCTTCGGGGTCCTGGCGGCCTTCGGTGGTGGCTTTGGCTTTGACACGATGCGCGTCGCCGAGATCCCCGCCCTCTGGTCGAGCATCGCCTTCGTCTTGGTCTTCCTCGGCTTCGGCATGAAAGCGGGCCTGGTGCCGCTGCATGCCTGGCTGCCGGAGGCCCACCCGGTGGCACCCTCGCACATCTCGGCCATGATGTCCGGGGTGATGCTCAAGGTCGCCGTGTACGGCTTCATTCGGGTGATCTTTGACCTGATCGGCCAGTTCCATTGGCAGTGGGGCGTTAGCGTGCTGGTGATCGGCGGCGTGTCGGCCATCATGGGCGTGCTCTACGCCCTGATGCAGAATGATCTCAAGCGTCTCCTGGCCTATTCCTCGGTCGAGAATCTCGGCATCATCTTCATCGGCCTGGGGCTGGCCCTGGTGTTCTTGAGTACCGGCCACCTGGTGCTGGGTAGCCTGGCGTTGATCGCCGCGCTCTACCACAGCCTCAACCACGCCATGTTCAAGGGCCTGCTGTTCCTCGGCGCGGGCGCCATTCTGCATAGCACCCATGAACATGACCTGGAGCAGATGGGCGGTTTGTTACGGCGCATGCCCTGGACCGGCCTCTTCTTTCTGATCGGTTGCCTTTCCATCTCGGCGCTGCCCCCCTTCAATGGTTTCGTCTCCGAGTGGTTGACCTTCCAGGCGGCACTCCAGGCCTGGCAACTCGATAGCGGCGTGCTGCGCAGTCTGATCCCGATGACCGCGGCGGCGTTGGCGCTTACCGGCGCCCTGGCCGCGGCCTGCTTCGTCAAGGCTTATGGCATCGCCTTCCTTGGTCAGGCCCGTAGCCGGCATGTGCGTCGTGCCCGACCGGTTCCGTTCGGTATGCGCGCCAGCCAGGGATTGCTGGCGACGATGTGCCTGTTACTGGGCATTTTTCCGGCTTCCGTCATTGCGCTCGTCGATGTCGTCGTGCGGCAAATCCTTGGCGATGGCTTGCCGCGGACGACGGCCCAAGGCTGGCTGTGGCTGACACCCGTATCGCCCGGAACGGCCAGCTACAGTGCCCCACTGCTGATCGTCCTCTTGTCTCTGGGGGCCGCGGCCGTGGCCTGGATGCTGCGTCGCGGCATGGTGCGCCGGGTGCGCCGCTGTGATGCCTGGGACTGCGGCTTCGCCCCACCGACGGCGCGCATGCAGTACACCGCTACGGCCTTCGCCCAGCCGATCCGCCGGGTGTTCGCCTTGTTGTTCCACATCGAGGAGTCCGTCGACCGCCGCAGGGGCGGTGAAGCCCACCATCGCCTGATCGTCAGCGACCGTACCTGGCGGCTGCTCTATGCCCCGATTGCGCGGGCCGTGGAATCCGCGGCCCGCCGGGTGGTCAAACTGCAATCGGGCAACATCCGTGTCTATCTGGGCTGGACGCTCAGCACCCTTTTGGTTCTGTTATGGATCATTTCCTGAACGCGGGCCCTTGGGGCCTGGCCTTGTTGCAGGCGCTGCTGTATGCCGCCTTGGGACCCCTGCTGGTCGGCTGGATCCGCAAGGTGAAGGCAAGACTGCAAAATCGGCGCGGCGCGCCAATCATCCAGCCCTATCGCGATCTGTGGAAGCTCTTCGCCAAGGAGGCACGAGTGGCTCACACTGCGTCGCCCGTGTTTCGCAGCGCCCCCTACATCGTCTTCGTGGCCACCTGGCTGGCGGCGGCAACGATCCCGCTGGTGGCCACCAACCTGCCCACCGCGGCGATTGCGGACCTCATCGCCCTGGTCGGTCTCCTGGCGTTGGCGCGGTTCTTTCTCGCCCTGGCGGGAATGGACGTCGGCACCGCCTTCGGCGGCATGGGCGCCTCCCGCGAGATGCTGGTCTCGGCCCTGGCTGAACCGGCGATGCTGGTCGCCGTCTTCACCCTCGCCATGACCGCCCACAGTACCAACCTGGCGAGTGTCGTCGATTATCACCTCAACAGTGGCCTCGTACTGAGACCCTCGTTCCTCTTTGCCCTCGGTGGCTTGTTACTGGTGGCGCTCGCCGAGACTGGCCGCATTCCCGTGGACAACCCGGCCACTCACCTCGAACTGACGATGATCCATGAGGCCATGCTGCTCGAATATTCCGGTCGGCACTTGGGGATGATGGAATGGGCGGCGCAGATCAAGCTGGTGCTGTATGGCACCCTGATCGTCAACATCTTCTTCCCCTGGGGGATCGCGCAGAGCCTGACGCCGGTCGCGTTGGGGGTCGCCCTGGCCGCCATCGTCATCAAACTCCTGATACTCGGCGCGGCGTTGGCGGTGGGCGAAACCGTCCTGGCAAAAATGCGCCTGTTCCGGGCACCGGCCTTCCTGAATCTGTCCCTCCTCCTGTCGTTACTCGGGCTGCTCAGCCACATCATCCTTGAGGTGGGGGCATGATCTTCACCAGTCTCTCCCTGCTCCCGCAATTGGTGCTGATGTTGGCGGCGCTCGTGCTGCTCACCTCCTTTGCCCTGCTTTCTCAGGCGCGCCTGGTTTCCGCCATCCATGTTTTTGCCTGGCAGGGCGCCTTGGTGGCGGCGGTAACGGTCGTGGTCGCCATGACCAGTCATTCCCATCATCTCTATTTTTCGGGAGCGCTCACCCTGCTGCTCAAAGCCCTACTGATTCCTTGGATGCTCCATCGCCTGACACGGCGTCTGGAGCTTGATCGCCATGTGGAATCCCTAGGTAGGCCCGCGCTGACCATGATGGCCGGCGTCGCCCTGGTGGTCTTCAGCTACTGGCTGGTGCTGCCCATGATCCAGCAGGAGCAGATCTTCACGCGCAACATCATCGCCATCAGCCTGGCCGTGCTCCTGATTGGCCTGCTGACGATGGTGTTCCGCCAGCAGGCGGTGATTCAGGTGCTTGGCTTCATGTCGATGGAGAATGCTCTGTTCCTGGCCGCCGTCTCCGCGACCTCCGGCATGCCGATGGTCGTCGAACTTGGCGTCGCCTTCGATGTGTTGGTGGCGATGGTGTTGTTTGGCGTGTTCTTCTTCCAGATTCGCGAAAGCATCGACTCCCTCGACGTGGACCGGCTCAACCGGCTCACCGAGACCGTGGAGGATGGAAAGTGAACGCGTTGCTGGTCGTGCTGCTCTCGCCCCTGGTAGGCGCTATCGTTCTTGCCCTGTTACGTCCGCTGCGCTGGGCCGGCTGGCTCAACTTCGGGGTCTCCGCGGTTTCATTTGCGGCGGCGATCATGCTGTCCTGGACGGTGGGTGCCGTTGGCGAGGTCGCCGGATTCACCTTTCGCGTCGACGCCTTCAATGTCTATCTCGTGGCGCTGACCACGTTCGTCGGGCTGACCACCTCGATCTTCTCCCGACCTTACATGCGCCACGTCTGTGAGACCGGCAAGATCGGCAATCGCGGCATGCGTATTTACCATTCCATGTACCAGGCCTTCATGTTCACCATGCTGCTGTCCCTCACCACCGACAACCTCGGGGTACTGTGGGTGGCGGTGGAAGGCGCGACGTTGGCGACGGTGCTGCTGGTGTCCTTATACCGCACACCCGAGGCGGTGGAAGCGGCCTGGAAATACTTCATCCTCTGCGGCGTGGGTATCGCCCTCGCGCTGTTTGGCACGGTGTTGACCTATTTCGCGGCCCAACAGGTCATCAGCGATCCGGAGACCGGTCTCCTCTGGAGCGCACTCTATCAGCGTTCCGGTGAACTCGACGCCGTGGTAATGCGGCTTGCCTTCGTGTTCCTGCTCGTGGGCTATGGGACCAAGGTTGGTTTGGTACCCATGCACCAATGGCTGCCCGATGCGCATTCGGAAGGTCCCACCCCCATGTCGGCCGTACTCTCCGGTCTACTGTTGAACGTGGCCCTCTATGCGTTGATACGCCTGAAGATGCTCGTGGACGGGTCCTTGGCCGGAACCGACACCCCACACCTGGCTGGCCAACTGATGATGGGATTTGGCCTGGTATCTTTCCTCACGGCGGGCCTGTTCCTGCATCGTCAGCGCGACATCAAGCGGATGTTCAGCTATTCCTCGATCGAGCACATGGGCCTGATGACCTTCGGCTTCGGGCTCGGCGGTCCGCTGGCCACCTTCGGCGCCCTGCTGCACATGCTGGTGCACTCCTTCACCAAGTCGGCGATTTTCGTCACCGTGGGCCATGCGGCCCATATTGCCGGTACCCAGTCCATCGACCACATCCGCGGGCTGATCCGTACCCAGCCAGCCGTGGGCTGGTCGCTGCTGATCGGTGTGGTTGCCATCGCTGGCTTTCCGCCCTTCGGCGTCTTTACCAGCGAGTTCCTGCTGCTGACCGCCACCATGCAGGCGCAGCCCTGGTTCACGATCCCTCTGCTGACGGGTTTGGTCGTCGCCTTCGCCGGCCTGTTCCGGCACCTGCATCCCATGGTCTATGGCGCCGCGCCGCCAGGCCAGCGCCCCGTGGCGGCGAATATGCTGCCGGTGCTGACTCACCTGGGGCTGGTACTTTGGCTTGGGCTCTCCATCCCCCCCTTCCTCACCCGCTGGCTGGATCGAGCGACTGAACTGATCACCGGGACGCACCTGCTATGAGTGCCTTCGACTGGCTGTCCGAGTATCTCGCGCGACTGGAAGACGAACATGTGCTCGTGCGCCATGGCGAGGCCAAGTCTTTAAGCCCGGCCCATCGGCTGGTGTTGGACGCCGAGGACTGGGGTATGGCGGGATCCGTGGCGGCGGGCATGGGCTGCCGCTGGGTCGGCGCCTGGGGTGATCCAAGGGAATTGAATGTCGTGGTGCGTGTCTGCCTGGAGCATTTGGGTGACTACCTGGTGATCGAGACCGAGGTACCCCTGAGCCGCCCGCTCCTGGCTTCGCACACCCCCTACTTTCCGGGCGCGAATCGCCTGGAGCGTCATCTGCGCGATTTGTCGGGCGTTGCCTTTCTGGATCACCCTGATCGCCGCCGCTGGACCCGCCACCAGGCTTGGCCAGACGGCGACTTCCCCCTGCGCGTGGACTATCCCGCCGCGGGACGCTCGCACAAGCGTGCCCAGGCCGACGCCGACTACCCCTTTGCGGGCATTCACGGCGGCGGCGTCTACGAAATCCCGGTCGGGCCGGTACACGCCGGGATCATCGAACCCGGCCATTTTCGCTTCCAGGCGGTGGGCGAAGAGGTCCTGCGGCTGGAAGCGCGCTTGGGCTACGTACATAAGGGCATTGAAAAAAGCGCTGTGGGGCGTGACCCGGGCGGACTCGCCCGGCTGGCCGGGCGCGTCTCGGGCGACTCGACAGTGGCTCACGCCTGGGCCGCCTGCCAGGCGATGGAACGTGCCGCCACCTGCAACGTGCCCCCACGGGCCGCGATACTGCGCGCCTTGTTCAGCGAACGCGAGCGCATCGCGAATCATCTCGGCGATATTGGTGCCATCTGTAACGACGTGGGCTTTGCCTTCGTTCATGTGCAGTGCGCGCGCCTGCGTGAGCAATGGCATCGCCGTAGCGCGGAGCTATTTGGTCATCGCTTCATGATGGATGCGGTGATTCCCGGTGGCGTCGCCCACGACCTGACGCCGGAGGGCGCGGCGCTCCTGCGCATGGACCACGCTGCCCTGCGCCAGGTGATCGAACCCTTGTTCGACATCGTCGACGATCACCCCTCGCTGGATGACCGACTGCTGAGCACCGGCTACCTGAGCAACGCCGATGCCCGCGCCCTGGGATGCACGGGCTATGTCGGCAAGGCGAGCGGCCAGGGGTTCGACGTGCGGCGCGACAACCCCTACTCGCCCTACGACACGCACCCGGTGACGGTACCCGTGGAGACCGCTGGCGACGTGGCTGCCCGGGTACGGGTACGCATGGCCGAAGTTCGGATCAGTCTTTCCCTGATGGACCAGTTGCTCGAAGCCATGCCCGCGGGGGCGATTGCAGCGCCAATGCCGACACCCCAGTCCAACAGCGTCGGGTTGGGTCTGGTGGAGGGCTGGCGCGGGGAGGTGTTGAGTTTTGTCCGCTTCGATGCGCAGGGACGCATCGCCCGCTTCTTCCCGCGCGATCCGAGTTGGTTTACCTGGCCGGCCCTGGAACGACTGATTCAGGGCAACATCGTTCCCGACTTTCCGGTCTGCAATAAATCGGTCAATGGCTCCTACGCGGGCCAGGATCTCTAGGAGGAACCATGTTCCGGATTCTGAGGCAATCCTTGCGCACGGGTGTCGTCACCGAACGGGCACCCGCCTGCGATGACGCGGAACTCGAACGTCTCGGCATTGAACTGCGTCGCCAGATCGGCGAACAGTTTGCGCACAGTCTCGCCATCCGTCAGGTCGACGCTGGATCGTGCAACGGCTGCGAACTGGAGATCCATGCCCTCAACAATCCCTATTATGACGTCGAGCGGTTTGGCATCCATTTCGTGGCATCGCCTCGCCACGCCGACGCGCTGCTCGTGACAGGCCCTGTCTCGCGGCACATGGAAACGGCGCTGCTCCGTACTTGGCGCGCCACGCCCTCGCCAAAGCTCGTCATCGCCGCCGGCACCTGCGCCTGCACCGGGGGCGAGTTCGGGGTCTCCTATGCCAGTTGCGGGGCGGTGGAGAATGTGATCCCCGTGGATGTCAAGATCCCCGGCTGTCCACCAGCACCGCTGGACCTTCTGCGGGGTTTGCTCGCGGCCATCTCGCGAGAAGGCCGCTGCCGAACCGGCGTGCAATTACGCGCGCGCCGTCAGCCCGCGCCGCCACAAACCCAAGTTTTGTGACCCAACCATCACCACCACCAACACCGGTCAGCGGCGCGCTGTCCCCGTCGCTCTGGTGGTCACTCGCAGTGCATGTGATTGGCAGGGCGATTGGCCGGCGCGTCAGACCGTGGGATGGGACCAGCTTAGCGCGAAAGTCACGGAAAAGTTTTTTATTATCAAGGGGGTGGTACGCCAAATCATGCCGCTCTCAGGAAAAGATCTGGTCGTAAATGCGGAAACCGGCCACATAGGTGCCGGTCGCGGCGCCCAGGTTGGAGAAGAGGAAGACCAGCAGTATGCGCAGCACCCGGTTGCGCCACCAGGCCCCGACCCGGGTCGCGTCCTGGCGCAGCCGGCCAAAGTCCCCGACCATGGGTTTGCGCAGCCAGAGTTCCACCAGGGCCGTGACCATGCCGGCGCCGATGGCGGGGTGGAGGGTGGTGAGGGGCGCGGCGAGGAAGCCCGCCAGGATCGTCAGGGGGTGGCCGGCGGCCAGCAGGGTGCCCAGGGCGCACAGGCTGCCGGTGATGAGGACCCAGTCCCGCACCACCTCCCAACCCAGTTCGGGGCTTTGGGCAAAGCCATAGCCGAAACCGCCGAGGATCAGGGCCAGGATCAGCCAGGAGATGGCCTTGGGCCAGGGGCTGGGCGGCGGCAGGCGCTCCAGTTCTTCGATGATCTGGCGGGGGTCCTGATGGGGCTCCTGGTGAGTGTGGGGCTCTCGCGCTGGGATCTCCAGCGGGTCCGCGTTTCGCGCGGCGGCGCGCCAGGTGTCGGGCCCGGCCACTTGGGGGGGCTCGCTGATCATCACCGGGGCCTCGGCGGCGGTTACGGTGTGGATCTCAGGGCTGGTGGCGAGGTTTTCTCTGATCAGGGAGCTGGTTAAGGAGGTATCTGGTGCCGCCCCCAGATAGCGGGCAACGCCCTTCAGGTGGCCGGCCCCCAGCACCGCCAGGATCCGGTCATGGCCCTCCCGGGAGATCTCCTCCCGCAGCCGGGCGGCCATGTAGCGGTCGCGCTCGTCGATCAGGGGCTGGTAGAGGTCCTGCCGGTCGCGGGCGAACTCGGCGAAGCTGGTCTCCAGGACATCGCCCTCCTTGAGGCGCTCGACTTCCGCCTCGGAGACCTTTTCATGAGAGACGAGGGCGGCAAGGAGGCCGGAGAAGAGCTCCAGGCGTCGCCACCAACCCAGATTGGCGGCGACGCGCTTGAGGGTGACGCCGATCTCCCGGTCCACCAGCACCACCGGCAGGTGGCGCTCCCGGGCCTGGGCGATGGCCATGCGCTGCTCGGCGCCGGGCTCGATGCCGAACTGGTCCGCCAGGCGCTGCTGGTAGGCCCCCAGGGCCAGGCTGGCGACCACCATGGCCACCCGCCCCTGGCGGATGACGCCGAAGAGGTCCATGCGCGCCAGGGCGTCGGGGTCGAGGAGCGCCTGGTAGCGGCTGGGGCAGAGCTCCACGGCCACGGCGTCGAAGGGCTCCGTCTCCAGCAGCCGCCGCACCTGATCGGCGCTGGCCCGGGAGACGTGGGCGGTGCCCAGCAGGGTCACCCGGGTGGCGCCGACCTGGAGGTCGATGCGCGGTTCGGTGGGGTTGTCCCCTGTCAGTCGTGGCTCATCGCCGCCGCTGGCCGTGGCGGATGAGAGCAACTCTGGCGGCGATGGGACCTGGCTGGTTGGCCTGATCGGCCCGGAATCCGGGGCGGTCTGGGACCCAGGCTGATTCGGGGTCTCAGCCGCGACCGGCCCTGGCTCGGCGCTCATCGCTTGCCGCCCAGCAGGGAGCCCAGCAGGCCGCGGACCAGGGTGCGACCGAGCTGGCTGCCGACGGAGCGCAGGGTACTGGTGGCGAAGGCCTCCAGGGGGCTCTGGCGGCTGCTGCCACGGCGGGTGGTCTCGGGACCGGCGTCACGTTCCGCGGGCTCCTCCCGGCTGGCCTGGGCGGCGCGGCCGGTGAGGATTTCGTAGGCGGACTCCCGGTCCACGGCCTCGTCGTAGACGCCCTTGACCAGGGACTCGGCCATGAGGGCGCGGCGCTCCGCCGGGGTGATCGGGCCGATGCGGCTCCCCGGCGGGGCCACCTTGACCTGTTCGACCCTGGTCGGGGTCCCGGAGGCGTCCAGGGTCGAGACCAGGGCCTCGCCGACTCCCAGGTTGGTGATCAGGGCCTCGGTGTCGAAGGCCGGGTTGGGGCGGAAGGTCTGGGCCGCCACCCGCACTGCCTTCTGGTCGCGGGGGGTGAAGGCGCGCAGGGCGTGCTGGACGCGGTTGCCGAGTTGGCCGAGGACGTCGTCGGGCACGTCCGCCGGGCTCTGGGTGACGAAGTAGACGCCCACCCCCTTGGAGCGGATCAGACGCACCACCTGCTCGATCTTGTCCAGCAGGACCTTGGGGGCGCTGTCGAACAGCAGGTGGGCCTCGTCGAAGAAGAACACCAGGCGCGGCTTGTCCACGTCGCCGACCTCGGGCAACTGCTCGAACAGCTCCGCTAGCAGCCAGAGCAGGAAGGTGGCGTAGAGGGCGGGGGTGTGGATGAGCTTGTCCCCCGCCAGCAGGTTGATGTAGCCATGGCCGCGCTCGTCGGTCTGCATCAGGTCGGCGATGTCCAGGGCCGGCTCGCCGAACAGCATCCCGGCCCCCTGGCCCTCCAGGGTCAGCAGCTTGCGCTGGATGGCGCCGACGCTGGCCTTGGAGAGGTGACCGTAGTCGCTGGCCGCGCCGGGGTTGTCCGCCAGGTGGGCCAGGAGGGCGCGCAGGTCCTTGACGTCCAGCAGCAGCCAGCCATTGTCGTCCGCCAGGCGGAAGGCGATGTTGAGCACCCCTTCCTGGGTCTCGTTGAGGCCCAGCAGGCGCGCCAGCAGGAGGGGGCCCATCTCGGAGAGGGTGGTGCGCACCGGGTGGCCCTGCTCGCCGAGGATGTCCCAGAAGGTCACCGGACAGGCGGCGGTGGAGAAGTCCTCGGGCCCCAGGCCGAGCTCCGCCACCCGGGCCTCGACCCGGGCATTGCCCCCACCGGGCAGGGCGATGCCCGCCAGGTCGCCCTTGACGTCGGCCATGAAGACCGGGACGCCGATGCGGCTGAAAGACTCCGCCAGGCGTTGCAGGGTGACGGTCTTGCCGGTGCCGGTGGCCCCCGCCACCAGGCCGTGGCGGTTGGCCATGGCCGGCAGCAGATGAATGGGGTACTGGCCCTTGCCGATGAGGATGGGGTGCGTCATGGGGTGATCTCCGGAGGCAGCGGGATGAAGCGGGTCAGCTATCCATCGCCAGTCATTTGCGGTGGCATGACCGAAAACCGCCAGGCTTCAGGTGCTAGGTCGTGCGAATTGGGGTCATGCTACCGATTCACCCAGCGGGGGCCAAGCCGGGAATAATGGCCGGGGCTTGCCGAAGCGCAATGACAAGGCCGGTTTTTTTCGCTAAAAGAGGCCAGAGACATCCGTCCCGGCGACATCCGTCCCAGTGACATCCGTCATAGCCCAGCCCTCCCTATTCCGCACCAGCCCATTGGACCCCGGCCATGTTCTTTCCCATAGCCAGCGCCATCCGCCGTCAGGCCAAGTCAGCTCATGAGCTGGCAATGGTCAATCTGATTCTGGTCAATCTGTTGATGCTGATGGCCTTGCTCGCGGGCAGCTTCCTCCAGCACGGCTCGCCCCTGGCCGATTACAAGCTGGCCGGGGTGCTGGTGCCCTTCTTCATTTCCCTGGCCATCATTGCCTTTACCTTTGCCAAGGCCGCCAAACTGGCGGGGGCCGGCCCCTGGTTCGTGGCCGTCCATTGGCGCCTGGCCACCCTCCGCTATAAGATCCTGCTCATTGCCTATGCCGTGGGTGCCGGTCTCATCGGGGGTGGCTGGCTCCTGTCCACGACGCAGAAGACCGCCGGAATGCAGGAACTGATGTTCGTTGCCCTGCAGCGGGTAGCCATCGCCCCGGTGCTCATCGCCTTGATGGTACTCATCATGCTGGAGTCCGGCGCCCTCTATCAGGCCGGACGAGGCGAGGTCTCCGACAGCCTGATCAAGCGCTTTCCACCCCCGGCGGACCTGCGGGGTGGGGACGCCGAATTCACCCTTGAGGACCCGTCCTGAGGCTGGGGCCCCCAGGCCCGTCCGCGCGCATCCCCGAAAGGTGACATCCAGAGAGGATGGCCATGCGACCTGACAGCATCCAGATGCTGCGTGACATCGAGGAGGAGGTGCGCTACACCCGCACCCTCATCGGCCGTGACGCCCTGGCCCCCCAGGTCATGGCCGCCATGGCCGCGGTGCCCCGGCACCGCTTCGTCCCCGCGGACGAAGAGGCCTTCGCCTACGTCAACGGACCCCTGCCTATTGGCTGGGGCCAGACCATCTCTCAGCCCTACATCGTGGCCCTGATGACGGACCTGCTGGGGTGCGGCGCCGGGGACCGGGTGCTGGAGGTCGGTACGGGGTCCGGCTATCAGGCGGCGGTGCTCGCGCGCCTGGTCGACCAGGTCTACAGCCTGGAGATTGTGCCCCAACTGGCGACGGCGGCCGCCGAGCGGTTGCTGAACCTGGGTTACGACAACGTCACCGTCCGCCTGGGCGATGGCCATCGGGGCTGGCCGGAGCAGGCCCCCTTCGATGGCATCCTGGTCACCGCCGCTGCCCTGGCGATTCCCCCGGCCCTGATCGAACAACTCCGTCCCGGCGCCCGGCTGGTGATCCCGGTCGGTCAGGCCTATGGCCATCAGGAACTGATGACGCTGGACAAGGCCGATGACGGGTCCTTGGCGCTGACGAAGGTGCTGGATGTGGCCTTCGTGCCCCTCACCGGGGGGATCGCCACCGCTCCGCAGGAGGGCTGGGGGTGAAGCACGTCAGCCCCATTTTTGCTGCGCAAGATAGTAAGCTCCTGATTCTGCTAAGGAGAGGTTCTCAGGCCACTGCTTGAGATGCGTGAGTTGCAGGCTGGGGCGTCAGCCGATGCCGTCATCCTCGCCCTTGGCCGTGCCCACGCAACGGGTTGATGATCCCCAGTCTGATCGTTGTCAAGGTATCGCCTCCCGGCGTGCGCTAGTATGATGTTAAGCATATCCGACTGCTTTACTGGGCAATCAATCCCCGCCTGGCCATTGCCACCATGACAGAGTTCGCCCTCATCCTGATCGGCACCGTGCTGGTCAATAATTTCGTGCTGGTCAAGTTTCTTGGCCTCTGCCCCTTCATGGGGGTCTCCAAGAAACTGGAGGCCGCCATCGGGATGGGGATGGCGACCACCTTCGTCCTCACCTTGTCCTCCATCTGCACCTGGCTGGTGAACCAGTATCTCCTGGCACCGCTGGGCATCGAGTACCTGCGCACCATCGCCTTCATCCTCGTCATCGCCTCGGTGGTCCAGTTCACGGAAACGGTGATGCGCAAGACCAGCCCGGTCCTCTACCAGGTACTGGGCATCTTCCTGCCCCTGATCACCGTCAACTGCGCCGTTCTCGGCGTCACGATCCTCAACCTCCAGGCCAACCTGGATCTGATGCGGTCCGCCGTCTACGGCTTCGGCGCCGCCGCGGGCTTCTCCCTGGTCCTGGTCCTCTTCGCCGCCCAGCGGGAGCGCATCGCCGCCGCTGACGTCCCCGAGCCTTTCCAGGGCAGCGCTATCGCCTTGGTGACGGCGGGCCTCATGTCCCTGGCGTTCATGGGCTTCGCCGGTCTGGTCTCCAACTGACCCTGACCAGGGACCGTCGCATCCTTATTCCCCCCGCTGTACCGGTCGCGTCCCGATGATCGCCATCCTCGCCATCGCCATCCTTGCTGCTGTCTTCGGTCTGCTGCTGGGCTACGCGGCGATCCGCTTTCGGGTCGAGGGCAACCCCATCGCCGAACAGGTCGATGCCTTGCTGCCGCAGACCCAGTGTGGCCAGTGCGGTTACCCCGGCTGCAAGCCCTACGCCGAGGCGATCGCCAAGGGCGAGGCGCCGATCAACAAGTGCGTCCCCGGCGGCACCACGACGGTCATCGCCCTGGCGGAACTCCTCGGCCGGGAACCCGAGCCCCTCGAAGGGGCAGCCGCCGAGAAACCCAAGGCCATCGCCGTGATCGACGAGCAGGAGTGCATTGGCTGCACCCTGTGCATCCAGGCCTGCCCGGTGGACGCCATCATGGGTGCCGCCAAGCAGTTGCACGCCGTTATCGCCAGCGAATGCACCGGCTGCGAGCTGTGCCTCAAGCCCTGCCCGGTGGAGTGTATCCACATGATTCCGATCCGGACGGACACCACGAACTGGAAGTGGCCCTTTCCGGCCGCGGTGCCCGCTCCCGACGCCCCCCAAACCCCTGCTGACCCCGCCGCCGCGTCCGGCCGGGCCTGCGTCTGATCCGAGGGAGACCCCGCTTGGCTTCCCCCCCACTCGCATCCTCGCCCCGTCCGGCGCCACGCCCGCTGTGGACCTTCCACGGCGGCCTGCACCTGCCCGACGAGAAGGCCCTGTCCAGCGCGGCCCCCCTCGCCACCGCGCCCCTGTCGCCCTTGCTCGTCATTCCCCTCCAGCAGCATATCGGCGCCCCGGCCAAGCCGCTGGTTGGCGTCGGTGACCGGGTGGGCAAGGGCCAGTTGATCGGTGAGGCCCAGGGGTCCATGAGCGCAACGGTCCACGCCCCCAGCTCCGGGACCGTGGTCGCTATCGAGGACCGCCCCGTCCCCCATGCCTCCGGGCTCAGCGCCCCCTGCATCCTCATCGAGACCGACGGCCGGGATGCCTGGGCTGAGCTCCCCCCGCCCCTGGGACCTAGACCCGACCCGGAGGCTCTGCGGGAGCGCATCCGCTGGGCGGGCATCGTCGGCCTGGGGGGAGCGGCCTTTCCCAGCAGCGTCAAGCTGCGCGTCCCCCCTGGCCAGCGCATCCGCACCCTGATCCTTAACGGCGCCGAGTGCGAGCCCTACATCAGCTGTGACGATCGCCTGATGCGGGACCGGCCTGGCCGCATCCTCGCCGGCGTGCGCCTGCTGCGGGACCTGCTCCAGGTGGAGGCGTGCCTGATCGCCGTCGAGGACAACAAACCCGAGGCGATCGCCGCCCTGCGTCAGGCCCTGGCCGCGGGGGAGGACCTGGCGGGTATCGAGCTGGTCGTCATCCCCACCCTCTACCCCTCCGGTGGCGAGAAGCAGCTCATCCGCATCCTCACCGGCCAGGAGGTCCCCAGCCGCGGCATCCCCGCCCAGATTGGCATCCTCTGCCAGAACATCGCCACCGCCGCCGCCATCGCCGAGGCCGCCGAGGAGGGCAAGCCCCTGATCTCGCGGATCATCACCCTCACCGGGCGCGCCATGGGCCAGCCCCGGAACCTGGAGGTGGCCCTTGGGACCCCGATCAAGGACCTGCTCGCCCTGGCCGGTGGCCTGGGGCCCGATCTGCGGCAACTGCTGATCGGCGGCCCCATGATGGGCTTCGCCTGCGACGACCTGGGCATGCCGGTCACCAAAGGAGTGAACTGCCTGCTGGCCCTGAGCAGGGCCGAGGCCCCGGACCCGGGGCCGGCCCTGGCCTGCATCCGCTGCGGCGCCTGCGCCGAGGCCTGTCCCGCCAGCCTGCTGCCCCAGCAGCTTTACTGGCACGCCCGGGCCCGTGATCTGGACCAGGCGCGGGCCTACCATCTGTTCGACTGCATCGAGTGCGGCTGTTGCGCGGTGGTCTGCCCCTCCCATATCCCGCTGGTCCAGTACTATCGCTTCGCCAAGGCCGAGTGCCTGGCCCAGGACCGGGACAAGCGCCAGGCCGAGCACGCCCGCCAGCGTCACGACGCCAAGACTGCCCGGCTGGAGCGGCTGGAGGAGGAGCGCAAGGCCAACCTGCGCAAGAAGAAGGAGGCCCTGGCGGAGAAGCCGGCGCCAGCCCGCGCCGCGGCGTCCGCGTCGGCGGCAGCGACGACCACGCCACTCGCGGACGCGAGCGCTCCGGCGGGCTCAGCGTCTGCCATCCCGGCGGGGACGGGCGCGGGGGCCGGCGAGCCGGTCGCCCCCGGGGGCGCCGTCCCACCCCTGGCGGGCAGCCCAGGCACTCCGGACACCCCTGGCACCCCGGGCACGCCGATTGCGGAGACCCCCGCCGTGGACCCAAAAAAGGCTGCCATCGCCGCCGCCCTCCAGCGCGCGGCGGAGAAAAAGGCGGCCCTGGCCCGTCAGGGCCAGGCCCCGAAAAACACCGCGGACCTGACCCCGGCCCAGCGGCGCCAGGTGGAGGCCGCGGAGGCGCGCCGGCGTGAACTCCAGGCGGCGGAAAGCGCCTCATCCGGGAGGGAGCAGCCATGAGCCGGGGTGCCGTCATCTCCGCGCCCTTTGCCGGGCGCATCAACCGGACCGACCGCCTCATGCTCCAGGTCATCCTGGCCCTGATCCCGGGGGCCCTGGCCATGGTCTGGTACTTTGGCTGGGGGGTCCTGATCAACATGGCCCTGGCCAGCGCCTTCGCCCTGGGCGGCGAGGCCCTGGTGATGCGCCTGCGCGGCCGTCCGGTCCTGCCGGCCATCGGTGACCTCAGCGCTCTGGTCACCGCCCTGCTCTTCGCCATCACCGTGCCACCGACCCTGCCCTGGTGGCTGACCTTCCTCGGCATCGCCTTCGCCATCCTCATCGTCAAGCAGCTCTATGGCGGCCTGGGGTACAACCCCTTCAACCCGGCCATGGCGGGCTATGTCTTCCTGCTCGTTTCCTATCCCGTCGAGATGACCAACTGGCTGGCGCCGGCGATCCCGGAGGTCCTGGCGGCCCATGACCTGGCTATCCTGTCCTTCGTGGATTCCCTGCGCCTGATTTTCACCGGTACCCTGCCCCCGGGTCTGACCTGGGATGCGGTCAGCGCGGCGACGCCCCTGGATGAGATGTTCTCCCAGCTCGATCACAACAGCACCATCCCGGAGATTCTCAAAAGCCCCCTCTGGGGGGATTTCGGCGGGCGTGGCTGGGAGTGGGTGGGCAACTGGTTCCTCCTCGGTGGCCTGTGGATGATCTGGCGCGGCGTCATCAGTTGGCGCATCCCGGTGGCGGTGCTGGCCGGTATCCTCTTGCCGGCGGGGCTCTTTTGGCTCTTCGATCCCCAGGCCTTCCCCTTCCCGGCCTTCCACATCTTCGCCGGCGGCACCATCCTCGGCGCCTTCTTCATCGCCACGGACCCCGTCACCGCCTGCACAACGCCCAAGGGCCAGCTGATCTACGGGGCCGCCATCGGCTTCATCACCTTTGTTATCCGTCACTGGGGCGGCTACCCGGACGCGGTGGCCTTTGCTGTATTGCTGATGAATATCGCCGCCCCCATGATCGACCACTATACCCAGCCCCGGGTCTTTGGCCATGGCCGGAGGGAGCAAACATGATAAACAAGCCCGTTCTCGTCGCCGGGGGCATCCTCGGCGCCTTCGCCATCGCTGGCGTCGGCCTGGTGGTGCTCACCAATACCCTGACCGCCGAGCGGGTCGCCACCAACCAGCGCGAGGCCATGCTGTCCAAGTTCCGGGCCATCCTCCCCGCCGAGCCGGTGAGCGGCGCCCCGTTGATGGACAACGACCCCCTCCAGGACCGCATCCAGGTCAGTGCCCCGGACCTGCTGGGCGCCCCCAGCACCGAGGTCTATCGGGTGCGCCAGGCCGGCCAGCCGGTCGCGGTCATCCTCACCCCCGTGGTCCCTGATGGTTATTCGGGGCCCATCCGCCTGCTGGTCTCGGTCAAGACCGATGGCACCCTGGGTGGGGTGCGGGTCATCGAGCACCATGAGACCCCCGGCTTGGGGGACAAGATCGAGGAACGGAAGAACGACTGGATCAAGGTCCAGTTCGACGGCAAGGGCCTGGGCCAGCCGGCGGAGGAGCGCTGGCTGGTCAAGCGTGATGGCGGCGACTTCGATCAATTCACCGGCGCCACCATCACCCCCCGTTCCATCGTCAAGGCGGTGAAGAACTCCCTCAAGTACGTCGCCCGTGAGGGCGCGGCCCTCTATGACCATCCCGCCATGGCTGCCGATGCGACGGCTAAGGAGGCCTCCTGATGGCGAATTCCTCCTATGGGGCCCTGATCGGTGACGGCCTGTGGCGCCAGAACCAGGCCCTGGTCGCCCTGCTGGGCCTCTGCCCCCTCATGGCCACCACCACCTCGGCGACCAATGGCCTGGGCATGGGGCTGGCGACCACCACGGTGCTGGTCCTTGCCAACCTGGTCATCTCCCTGATCCGTAACCTGGTCAGCCCGGTCGTCCGCCTGCCGGTGTTCGTGCTGGTCATCGCCGCCTTCGTCACGGCGGTCGAGCTGGTGATGCAGGCCTTTTTTTACGAGCTCTACCTGGTCCTCGGGCTCTTCATCCCCCTCATCGTCACCAACTGCATGATCCTCGGCCGCGCCGAGGCCTTCGCCTCCCGCAACGCCCTGGCTCCCGCCCTGGTGGATGGCCTGGCGATGGGCATCGGCTTTACCCTGGTGCTGACGTTACTGGGCGCCATCCGGGAGTTCCTTGGCCAGGGTACCCTCTTCCATCAGGCCGATCTCCTCTTTGGGGAGGCCGCCAGCCTCCTGAGCCTATCGATGGGCGAGGGTTTTCACGGCGCCCTGCTCGCCATCCTGCCCCCCGGGGCCTTCATCGCCCTGGGCCTGCTGATCGCGCTGAAGAACGTGATCGACAAGGCCCTGGCGCGCCGCAAGGCCGCGTCCGCCCTGAGGGTCGCGGCCGACCCACAAGGGGGCCTGGCTATCGGCGGTTGAGAGGGATCCTCGCCCTTACCGCTCGTTTAGGAACTGGCCATCCATGGTCGAGTTCTCTCCGCAAGGCCAGTGCCGGCCGGAAATCGGCGGCTGCTGATGGACGCTTTCTTCGGGAGTCGCTGATGACGGGCGGATGGCAATCGGGTCCGGGTATTACCCAGCGTCTGGCCTTGGGCCTGGGCCGGACATTGGACCTGACCCTCACCCGGCGTCAGTTGCACCCCGTTCAGGGGCTGATCCTGACGGGGGTGCTCAGCCTTGTCCCGATGCTGGGGTTGTCAAGCCCGGCGGAACCCGCCCCCGTGCCAGCGCCCGCGCCAATGCCGGTCAGGCATCTGATCCTCTTCATCGGCGATGGCCGCCACCTCGCCCACGACATCGCCACCAGCCGTTATCTCTTTGGCCAGGACGAGGCCCTCTCCTACCAGCGTCTGCCCTATCGGGGCCAGGTGGCGACCTGGGATATCACCACCTATGACCAGTACGCGGCCAAGGCAGGAGAGGCGCCCTATGATCCCCAGGCCATCGAGCCCCGTCTGGGCTACGACTGGCGCCAGGGCGGTCGGGCCCCCTATCCCCTGGACGATCCCCCTACCGCTGGCGACTACTTTCTCACTCTCCCCAATCCCTACGCCACGGATTCCGCCTCCGCCGCCACGGCTATGGTCACCGGCCACAAGACCGTGAAGGGCGCTATCGCCTGGGGACCCGGGACTGCCGGGGAGGGTCAGGGAGGGCCCCTGCCCACCCTGGCGGAATTGCTGCGCGCGCGCCTGGGCTTTGCCATCGGCATCGTCAGCACCGTGCCCTTCAGCCACGCCACCCCCGCCGCCCTGGTCAGCCACAGTCCCCGCCGCGACGATTTTCCGGCCCTGGCCGCCCAGATCCTCGGCGAGACGCGCCCAGAGGTCGTCATCGGTGGCGGTTTTCCGGGGCCCTCCGGCACCCCGGACTACCAGTACCTCTCCCGGGAGACCCATGCCCAGGTCAAGGCCGACCCGGACTACCTGGTGGTGGAACGGCAGCCCGGCGTGGAGGGCGGGGTCAGCCTGCTGGAGGCGGCCCAGGTCGCGGCTGGCAGCGGCAGGAAGCTGTTCGGCCTCTTCGGTGGCCCCCAGGGCAGTTTCGAATCACCCCTGGCCCATGACCTGCCCGGCACGCCCCTCCTGACCCGGGCGACGGTGGAGAACCCCCTCCTCAGGGATGCCGTGCTCGCCGCCCTGCGGGTTCTGACCCAGGACCCCGACGGCTTCCTGCTCCTGGCGGAACAGGGCGACAGCGATTGGGCCAACCATGCCAATGACTTCCGGCGCATGATCGGCACCGTCTGGGACCTGCACGAGGCCGTCCAGACGGTCATCGACTACGTCAACCGGCCGGGAGACGGGATGACCTGGGTGAACACCCTGTTGCTGGTCGCCTCGGATCACGCCACCGGCTATACCCGCCTTGCCATTCCCCTGGGCCCCGGGGATCTGCCGCGACAGGCGGGCGAGGGATCCTGTGGTTACGCTAGCCGGGAACCCTGCACCTATCCCGATGGGGAGGTGAGTTACGGGGCCACCAACCATACCAACGAACCCGTCCCCCTCTATGCCGCCGGGACGGCGGCCGCCCCGCTGCTCAGCGCCGTCGCCGGCACCTGGTACCCCGGTACCGATCTCATCGACAATACCCAGCTCTTTCACGTCATGGCCGCCGCCGCGGGCTTGCCCCAGACCTCGTCCTTGAAGCTGAAGGCCCCGGCGCCGACCGCGCCCGCGATGCGCTAGGAGTCTTCGGACTTTAAGTGCCGTCGCGCCCCGCTCAGTACCCCAGCGCCAGAGGAGACCGCGCCGTTGAACTACACCACCATCATCGAGGAACTGGGCAAGGCCAGTCTTTTCGATCTCTATCGTCTCAGCGCGGCCATCCATAACCAGCTCGAAGATCCGACGCGCATCGCCGCGGTCAAGCGCAACCTGCGGGTCGGGCAGACCCTGCGCTGGTTCGACAGTAGCGAAAACCGCCTGCACGAGGCGAAATTGCTGCGCCTCAACCGTACCCGGGCGGAGGTGCAGAACCTCGCCGATGGCAAATACTGGAATGTCCTCTATGCAACCATCGACTTGGAGGGTCGGGATGTCGCCATCGCCCCGCATCAGCCGCGGAAGATGGATCGCAATAGCGTCAAGGTCGGTGACAACGTGGCCTTCAGGGACCGCCATGGCCAAGAACGCTTCGGCCGGGTGTTGAAACTCAACCCCAAGACCGCCTCGGTTCAGGTGGGGACGGTACGCTGGCGGGTGGGCTATGGTCTTTTGGTGCCGGTGATCGATGGCCAGGCCGTTGCCGCCGCCGATCACCTGGCCCTACCCGGTGAGTGGGTCGAGATCAGCGAGGAGGAGGATGACTGATCAGGTGCCTGGGGCTGGCTTGACCAGGCGCGCCAGGGGTGTGGCGGGGGAGCGACGGGCCGCTAATCGGCAAACGAATGCGTGTGCTGAACCTGGCGTTCCGCGGGGGGGCTGCCGCGGGGGGATGGGGAAGGGAGATGGAGGGCGGGTCTAAGTGTGGAGCCAGTGGGGTAATCCGGAACGGCGGAACGGCGGACCGGATTACCCGCTGGCGGGGCAAGTCATTTCAAGGTGTTGAAATAGCGGTCCGTCTCCTGCTTGATCACCTTCGACAGGAGCAGCAGGGCGATGAGGTTGGGGATGGCCATGAGGCCGTTGGCCAGGTCGGAGAAGTTCCAGACGAAGTCCAGTTGCATCATGGCGCCTACGACCACGACGCTGGTGAAGACCAGGCGGTAGCCATGAATGGCCCGGCGCACCGTGCCGACACCGCCGAAGGAATTGACCAGGTATTCGATGGCCTTCTCGCCGTAATAGCTCCAGCCGAGGATGGTCGAGTAGGCGAAGAGGGCGGTGGCGATGGCGACGACGAGCTCGCCGGTGTGGCCCAAGGTCTCGGCGAAGCTCTGGCTGGTGAGGCTGGCGGCGCCCACGCCCTGGGTCCAGGGGGTGGCGGTGAGGATGACCAGGGCCGTCATGGTGCAGACCACCAGGGTGTCGATGAAGGTCTGGGTCATGCTGACCAGGGCCTGCTTGACCGGGTCCTTGGTCCGGGCCGCGGCGGCGGCGATGGGGGCCGAGCCCAGGCCGGACTCGTTGGAGAAGACGCCGCGGGCCACGCCATAGCGGATAGCCGCCGCCACCGCCGCGCCGGCGAAGCCGCCCCCGGCGGCGATGGGGTTGAAGGCGTGGTAGAAGATCAGGGAGAGGGCGCCAGGGATCTCGCTGGCGTTCAGTGCCAGTACCGTCACGGCGGCGATGACGTAGCACAGGATCATGAAGGGCACCAGGAAGGAGGTGAAGTTGGCGATGGAGCGGATACCGCCGAGGATGACGATGCCGGTGAGCAGGGTCAGGACAACGCCGGTGATCCAGGGCTCAACGCCGAAAGTGGAATGGAAGATGCCCGCGACGGCATTGGCCTGGGTCATGTTGCCGATGCCGAAGGTGGCGATGGCGGTGAAGAGGGCGAAGAGCCAGGCCAGGACCGGCAGGTTGGCGCCCTTGGCCAGGTAGTACATGGGGCCTCCGCGCATGCCGAAGTCGCCACGCTCGCGGTATTTCTGCGCCAGCACCGCCTCGGCATACTTGGTGGCCATGCCCACCAGGCCGGTCATCCACATCCAGAAGACGGCCCCGGGACCGCCGAGGGTGATGGCCGTCGCCACGCCGACGATATTGCCGATACCCACCGTGGCCGCCAGGGCCGTCATCAGGGCGCCGAAGTGGCTGATATCGCCCTCATGGCCATGGTCCTTTTCCAGGATCAGCCGAAAGGCATGTCCCAGGGCACGGAATTGCAAGCCGCGCAGCAGAAAGGTCAGGTAGAGGCCCGTGCCGACCAGCAGGATCAGCATGGGCGGTCCCCAGACCCAGCCCGAGAGGGTGGAAATCAGCGATTCGATGCTTTGCATGGGCAGCCCCTAATGGCCTGGAAGGTAGTGACAATAAAAGATGTTGCCGCGACTTTCGCGCGAACCGTCATGCAGGGGACGTATCCCATCCTCATGACACAGAAAGATGCGGCTGGGGTCTTTCACGCTTAACCGTTTAGACCCCCTCTCTCCAACCCTCCCCCGCCAGGGGGGAGGGAGCAAGAGAGTCAGCGGCTTGTGCTACCTATGCCAGCCCAGGCAGCAGGGGGGTGTGAACGCTTAGGTTCACGCTAACTGTCATGAGGGGGCGCGCCACACCCCTGATAATGAAAGATTATCCTGTGACTTTCACGCTAACGCGGATAGCGGTCGTCGAGATTCGCCGGACAAAGGACGTCGCGCATGATACCGATGAGATCCAGCAACTGGTGGTTGCGGATGCGGTAAAAGATGCGGTTGGCCTCCTTGCGGGCCACGACGATGTTCTTGTTGCGCAACTGTTCCAGGTGCTGGGAGATATTGCTCTGGGAGGTGCCGGTACGCTCCACGATCTCGCCCACCGACAACTCGCGGTCCCCCAGGGAGCAGATGATCTTCCAGCGCAGCGGGTGGGCCATAGCCTTGAGGGCGTTGGCGGTGAGGGCGCTTTCCTCATCCTCCGGCAAGGGCGGTTGGTCAGGCTCGATCATGGGCTGCTCCTAGGTGGACTCCGGGGTGGACTCCGGGGTGGATTCCGGGCCGGTCCCGGCCGGCTCTTCTTCGTTCTGCTCGACGCGGACATATCCGGTCATGTCCTTGGCGATGCAGATAATGTCGCTGATGCCGCCGGCCGGATCACGGACGGCGGTGCGGGAAAAGAGGATAGGTACCCGCCGGCCGTCGCTGGCGATGAAGCGGGCGGCGATCTTGCTGAGGGCCCCGGTGCGGATCAGGGCCTCCAGCCAGAGGCCCATGAAGGCCCCGGCCTGTTCATCGCCCTCCTCCTCGAAGACGTCGCCGATGGACATGCCCCGTAATTGGGGTTCGGGATAGCCCAGCATGCGGCAGGCGGCGGGGTTGGCGGACTTGATCTCGCCCTCCGGGTTCAGCACCAGCAGGGCCTCCCCCATGTAAGCAATGATGTTCTCCAGATATTGCTTGGCCTGGGCCAGCTCGGCGGTACGCGCCGCCACCTGCCGCTCCAGTTCCTGGTTGAGGGCCCGCTCCTTCGCGATCAGCCGGAAGTAGGTGCTGATCTTGTTGATGAGCTGGTTGTCCTCGATGGGCTTGAGGAGATAGTCGACGGCGCCGATGGCGTAGCCGCGCTGCTGGAATTCCTCGGATTTGAAGGCGGCGGTGAGGAAGATGATCGGGATGTCCCGGGTGCGCTTGCGCATCTTCAGCAGGGACGCGGTCTGGAAACCGTCCATGTCCGGCATCTGCACGTCGAGGATGATGAGGTCGATATCCGGATGGTTCAGGGTCAGGTCGATGGCCTGCTGCCCGGAGTTCGCCTCGAGGATGGCGACGTCCATGTGCGCCTCGAGCAACGCCCGCAAGGTGAAGAGGTTGTGGGGGTTGTCGTCGACGATGAGGATGTTGAAGCCGGAATAGCGGTTCATACCGTCTCTTGCGGGTTCTGAGGAATTGCCGGGCCCAGGGTCACGGTGAGGACCGCCGCCAGCCGGGCTGGCGTCATGGGCTTAGCGATCAGGTCATCGGCGCCGGCGGCGAGATAGCGATCTTGGGCCTCCCGCGATCCGCTGCGCCCGATGACGACCAAGGGTAGGCGCGCGGCCGGTGCCCAGGCGCGTAATGCCTTGATCGTATCACAGGTATTCTCCGGGGACACCATCTCGGCCAGCAGGATCAGGGCGCAGCCGGATTCTTCGCCGAGGGTCTCCTGGGCCTCCTCGAAGTCGGCGGCCATCCCGATCCGCAGGCCAAAGGCCGCCAGCAGGCGGGTCTCGGCGACCAGGCTGGCGGCGTCCCGCTCCACCAGCAGCACCCAGCGGCCCTGGTAGTCGGGTCCCGCCGCGGGCTCCACGGAGGGGATGAGCGGCGTCGGGGTTGGTATCGGGGCCAGGTCCGGCGTTGGCACCGATTCGACTGCTGCTTCGCCGCTGGCGTCGGCATCGACCGGCAGCCAGAGGGTGAAGCAGGCCCCGTGCCCTTCCTGGCTGGCAACCCGGATGCCGCCGCCCAGGTAGCGGGCCAGTTCCCGGCTGATGGACAACCCCAGCCCGGTACCCCCGTAACGGCGGCGGGTCGAGCCATCCGCCTGCTGGAAGGCCTCGAAAATCAGGGCGTGCTTTTCGGCGGGAATGCCGATGCCGCTGTCGGTAACGCTCAGGCTCAGGTGGCCGTTGGCCTCCCGGCCGATGGTGACGGTCGCCCCACCGGCCTCGGTGAACTTGACCGCGTTGGCGAGGAAATTCTTGATGATCTGTCGCAACTTGTCCCGGTCGCTATGGATGCGCGCCGGCGCGTCCGCCGCCACCTCCAGACGCAGATAGAGGCCCTTGTCGGCGAACTGGGGCCCCATCAGCTCCAGGACCTCCGCGACCATGTCCCTCGGCTCCAGCCAGGCCAGGTTGAGGCTGAGCTTGCCGGCCTCGATGCGCGAGAGGTCGAGGATATCGTCGATCAGGGCGCGCAGGTCGCGGCCTGCGGCATGGATGATCCGCGCCTGGCGCTGCTGGTGAGGCGGCAGGCCGGCCTTGTCCTCGGCCAGCATCTTCGATAACAGCAGGATGGAGTTCAGTGGGGTACGCAATTCGTGGCTGACGTTGGCCAGGAACTCGGACTTGTAGCGATTGGAACGTTCCAGTTCCGCGGTATGGGCGCGGGCGTCGCGCAGGTATTCGGCATGGTTGTGGGCCAGGGCGGTCAGTTTGGCGCCGAAGGCCTGCACCTCTTGAGGTCCTTGCCACCCGAAACGCACCTCCTCGCCTGAGCGCACCACCCGGTCCACGCCCGCCGTCAGCTCACGGCCCATCCGTTCCAGGCGACGGGCGATCCAGCCGGCCGTGATCATCACCGCCAGGATCAGGACCAGGATGACCGCGGCCACGCGCAGGACCAGCGCATTGCGGAAGCTATCCAGCGGCGAGGGGTCCACCGCCCGCCCCACCCAGAGGGGGCGGCTGTCCTCGGTGACGAACATGGGCACCCAGAAGATCTGGGCATCCCGTTCGCCGCGCCAGAGCCCCGGCAACTGCTGGGCGAAGATCTGCTCCAACCCGGGAAAGTCGGTGAAGGCCAGGGCCTCGTCCTGCCAGGGCTGACCCGGGCGGAGGTAGCGCCCCCGGTCGGTGACCCAGAAGGTATCGCGGTAGAACTGGGCCATGCCGCCGACGTCGATATTCATCACCACCAGGCCCTCCGGGGAGGATTGGGGGTCCCGGCCGATGGCGCTCACCAGGCTCAGGCGCATGAATTGGCGGGGGTCCCGGGCACCGGCCTCCGGGTCAATGCGGATGCGGCTGACCAGCACC
Organism: Gammaproteobacteria bacterium; assembly: GCA_009928645.1. Lineage (GTDB taxonomy): Bacteria > Pseudomonadota > Gammaproteobacteria > Chromatiales > Chromatiaceae > M0108. The sequence goes on from SACH01000013.1 coordinate 33,506, forward strand.
TCGCCGGGGGGCAGGCGCAGGCCGGCACCGAGCAGCTCCTCAGGGGGCCGGTCCGGTAACCGGGCCGTGGGGCGCCACTCCTGGGACCGGGCATCACGTTCCAGCCAGAAGCGCTCCTGGGCCTGGTTATCCAGAAAGAGGATCTGCACGATGTCCTGTTGTTCGGCCAGGATCTGGTTGATCCAGCCGGTATAGCGGGCCCGGGCCTGGTCGATCTCCGCCTCATTCCCCTGCTCGCCGAGAATCAGGCCCGGCTCTGGCAGCTTGGCCAGGAGACGGATCATCTCGTGGCGGCTGGCCAGGTGCTGGTCCAGGTCACGGAAGTCCGCGCGCAGGTTCTGCAGATAGGCCTTCTGGTAAAAGAGCCCGACCCGATCCAGGACCAGCGGGAGATTGATGGCCACCGCCATGACCAGGGGGGTGAGGCCGAAGAGCAGGAGAAAGAGGAGGATAGCGCCGCGCAGCTTCATGTCCCTGGCCCTATCCCAGTGGGCTCCCCCGGTGGGATGTCACAGCTCCCGGAGCAGTTCTAGGAGCTGGGTGGCGTGACCCTTGGGCTTGACGTCGTAAAGGGCCTGGCGGATGACCCCGGCCTGGTCGATGAGGAAGGTGGAACGGACGATGCCGCAGCGCTTCTCCCCCTGGCGCTCCCGCTCCTGCCAGACGCCGTAGGCCTGGCAGACCTCGCCCTCGGTGTCCGCCAGCAGGCGGACATTGATGCCATGCTTGTCCCGGAAGGCGCCGTGGCTGACGCAATTGTCCCGGCTGATGCCGATGATCTCGGCCCCCAGGGCCTCGAACTCGGGCTGGAGATCGGTGAATTCCAGGGCCTCCAGCGTGCAGCCGGGGGTGTCGTCCTTGGGATAAAAGTACAGGACCAGTTTTTTCCGGCCCTGGAGGCTATCCAGATGGAAGCGGTCCATGTCGGCGTCAGGAAGGGAGAAGAGGGGGGCGGGATCGCCGGGCTGCAACATCTCTTGAAGCTCCACTGGGTGGTAAGGTCAGTCGTGGACCGGCCGGTCGCGAGCACAGGCCGGGGGATCGCGGCATCCGTCTTGGCGCGGATTCAGGGTCTGACGGAATTTAGGCAGTGCCGGCGGCGGCGTCAACCGGATTCGCTGCCGGACCGACAACGGGTAACGTCACCGCCGGCGGTCCACTGAGCAGCAGGTGGGCGACGAGGCCCCCGCCAGGGCGATCCGCCAGGCGCAGATCGATGCCGTTGGCCTGGGCCAGTTGGCGACAGACGGCCAGACCCAGGCCGCTGCCCCCCGTGGCCCGGCTGCGGGAGCCCTCCAGGCGGTAGAAGGGGCGGAAGACCGCCTCAAGCTCCGCCGCGGGGATGCCGGGCCCGCGATCCAGGACTCGGATCGTGGGTTGGGGACCACAGGCCAGCTCAATCTCCACCGACGCTGTGCTGTAACGTAAGGCGTTCTCGATGAGGTTGCCGAGGATGCGCCGCAGGGCGAGAGGGTCGACTTGCTGATGGCACGGCACGCCGCCGGTCCAACGTAGTCGGGGGTTGCCCTGACAAAGATCGCTGATCAGCCCGGCCAGGTCGACCCACCGCGCTTCGCCCCGTCCCAGACTCCGACCCAGTTCCGCCGCCTGGCCCAGGAGGTCATTCATCTCCTCCAGATCCCGTTCCATCCGCTCCGTCAGCTCCCGCCAGGCAGGATCGCGGGGCAGCATCTCCAGGGCCAGGCGCAGGCGGGTCAGTGGGGTGCGCAGGTCGTGAGAGATCCCCGCCAGGAGCAGGGTGCGGTTGGCCAGGAGTTCGCGAACCTGCAGGCTCATGTGGTTGAACTGGCGTGCCAGGCTGGCCAGTTCCCGGGGACCGGTCTCGGGCAGGGGCTGGGGCGAGAAGCCCTGGGCGACATCCTCCGCCGCCGCGGACAGTCGTTCCAGGGGCTTGGTCACGCGTCGTGCCAGGAGGGCTGCGGTCACGACGACGAGGAGGAGGGCGATGAGGATCACCAGGGTCAGGCCCTCAAAGGGCCGGCTCTGCACCCGTTCCCGGGGAAAGCCGATCCACAGGGACTGGTCATGGCTCGGTAGGCGCACCCACAACCAGCGCTCACCGGCTTGCCAACTGCTGCCGGTGGCGATTAGTCCCCCCGTCCGCTCGGTCAGGGCCTGGTGCAGGCGCTCCAGGTAAGGGAAGAAGTAGTCGCTGAGATCCTGGGGGGCCTCGCCCGGTGGGAGCAGCCACAGGCCATGTTCCCGGGCCATGTGGGCCCGATACTCCCTGCCCTGTTCCGCGTCCAGGTGGGCCAGGGTATCGGTGGCCAATAACATTAGGGCCGCCAGGTCGCGGGTCCCCCGGTCCGCCACTGGCACCAGGGCGAACTGGACCACGCTGGCGAAGGCCAGGAAGGCAAAGAGCCCGAAGGTGATGATCAGGGTGAGCAGGGCCCGGCTGAACAAGGAGAGGCGCATGGGTGAGGATCAGGGTTGGCCGGGAATGTCGGGGATTGTTGGCGATTTTGTCAGGGATCTGATCGGTTTTCTGGTTTTTTCCGGACTGGTTTTGGGTTTGTGCGCTCAGGCGGCTCTGGAGTCGGCGGCCCTGATGGCTCCGGGTGGTTGATCCACGGGCGGGGGGCCTTGGTACCGTGCCTCGGGTGGGTAGGACGCCGGCTGGGCGCCCTCGGGGGTGAAGAGGTAACCCTTGCCCCAGACGGTGCGGATGTAGGCGGGGTGCTTGGTGTCCGGCTCGATCTTGGCCCGCAGCCGCGCCACCAGGACGTCGATACTGCGGTCAAAGGGCGAGCGCTCGTAACCCCGCAACAGATCCAGGAGCTGGTCGCGATTCAGCACCCGATTGGGATGGGCCAGAAAGACCTGGAGGAGGTCGTATTCGCTGCTGGTCAGGGGCACGGGACCCTGATCGCTGGACAATTCCCGCTGCCGGGGATCGAGGCGATAGGGGCCGAAGGTCAGGAGCGGTCCGGCCGCCATCTCCTCTTCCTCCGCCTGGCGGTCCTGCGGACAGCGGCGGCGCAGGATGGCGCGGATGCGGGCCAGGAGCTCGCGGGGGTTGAAGGGCTTGGCCAGATAGTCGTCGGCGCCGACCTCCAGGCCGACGATGCGATCGATATCGTCCCCCCGGGCCGAGAGCATGAGGATGGGTAGCGACGACTCCCGCCGCAGCCGTCGTAGCACGGAGAGCCCATCCTCGCCGGGCAGCATCAGGTCGAGGATCACCAGGTCCACGGGGTTGTGGATCAGCCACTCATCCATGGCGACGCCGTCTTCCGCTCCATCCACGGTGAAGCCCTCCTGGGTCAGATAACGGGTCAACAGGGAGCGGATCTGCTCGTCATCGTCCACGATCAGGATGCGTAGCGGTGGGTCCTTGATCACGGGTGGCGGCCTTTGGTTAGGGAATGGGTCCCGATCCAGTCGGGGCGGCCTCACCTTCAGCCGCGTGCTTAGCGGCCAGGCGCTGGCCTGGAATAACGATTTGTTACAATATAAGTGTATCGCGAAATACTAAATAATACATTGACCGTTACACTTAGGCCTACGGTATAAGACCGTTTTACCGCCGGTTGCGGTATTCCCTGATTATTTTCAGAGTTTGATCGGTTTCTGGGCAGCAAGCCAGTTGGGCCGCTAGGGTGGCAACACACCCCCTCTAGCGGCCTTTTTTTGCGCGTACTCCCTGGCCTCGCCGGAAGGGGATGAGTGCTGGGTGGCGATAGGGGCCGGGGTCGATAAGGAAGTCCACGAACCCTGCCAACGGCCGGCATGGCCGCCCCTGGTGGCAACCGCACCCTCATGTTGCTCTGGATTGGTTTGGGGGGAGGAGCCAGTCTTAAGTTCCCAGTTCCCCCTCTCTCATCTCCAGGCCTAAGGTTCCTTGCCCACCGCCGCCAGGGCGTCGGCCAGGATCACCAGCACCTCCTCCAGTTCGTTGCGCAGCTCCTCCACCCGCCGTCCCAGGGCCGGGTCCACTTCCAGCAGGCTCAGGTGACCAGCCGGGGACTCGGGTTCCGGCACTCGCCCCGCGGCGACGCCGAGGACGGTGAGGTCTCGGTTTCTCAGCTTTCGCAGGTGAATGCCTCGCCTCATGGGGTCTGCCTCAGGGATCTGTCGCGCATGAGGGCCAGGTCTTAGGACGTCAGCCGGTCACGGACTCGTTCGAGCACCATCCGGGCCTCGGCGGCGATGACATCGACTGCCGGTACCTCCGCCAGGCCCAGGACCGTCACCGGGTCCATGAAATGGACGGCGGTGCTGGTCTCGTTCAGGGCCCGCACCACCACATTGCAGGGCAGCAAGGCACCCGCGGCGGGCTGGGCGGTGATCACGCGGCTGGCCAGGGCCGGTGCGCAGGCGCCCAGAATGCAGTAATCACCGATGTCCTCCCCCAGCTTGGCCTTGAGGATCCCACTCACATTCACCTCGCTGACCAGGCCCAGCTTTTCGGCGCCCAGGGCCTCCTTGACCCTTGCCAGCGCTTGCTCATAGGGGGCCTCGATGACGACGCCGAAGACATACATGCTCAGATCTCCCGTGATGGTAAGGATGCCGGGTTTCCGGCACCGCCATGGTCCGCGTTTTGGGCCCGGGGGTACAACAAAAATAACGCCGCCAGCCCGCCAATCTGCTACAGGGTAAAATATACGCGAAGCAGTTTGGTTTTCCCGGAGCGGTTGGTGTCTGGCGGGGGGAGCTGTGAATACGTCCTTCTAGGCTTGACGACCGCATCCTTGCGGTGGACACCCCCGCCAGACGCCCCCCGCTCCTCCTGGGCCCAACCTAAAACTGGAGAGCCCAGTATACACACGGCCTAACGCGGTCAGACTACGCCTGGCTGTCGCTGGCCCAGGTCATCAGTCTCACCCACAGCTCACCGACGCGGATGGACACCCTCAAACTCAGGCGCATCGCCATCGATACCTACCGCGAGAACGTGGCCTTCCTCCATCGGGATTGTCCGCACTACCGTAGCGAGGGCTTTCAGGCCCTGGCGAAGGTGGAGGTCCTGGCCGGTCGTGGGACCATGCCGGTGCTGGCGGTCCTCAACGTGGTCGATGACGTGGCCATCGTCGGCCCGGATGAACTGGGCCTGTCCGAACAGGCCTTCGCCCAGATTGGCGTCCCCGAGGGTTCCCCGGTCACCGTCTGCCAGGCCCAGCCGCCGGCCTCTCTGGGCGCCGTCCATCGCAAGATCCGCGGCGAGCGTCTCCAGGCCTGGGAATATGCCGATATCGCCCGGGACATCGTCAACAATCGCTATTCCAAGATCGAGATGTCGGCCTTCATCGTCGCCTGCGCCCAGGTGGGGCTGGAGCGCGAGGAGGTCCTCTATCTCACCCAGGCCATGGTCGAGAGCGGCGAGCGCCTGGACTGGGGCGCCGACCTGGTGGCGGACAAGCACTGCATTGGCGGGGTGCCTGGCAACCGCACCACCCTCATCGTTATGCCCATCGTCGCCGCCCATGGCCTGCTGATCCCCAAGACCTCCAGCCGGGCCATCACCTCCCCCGCCGGCACCGCCGACACCATGGAGGTCCTGGCCCGGGTGGACCTGTCGCCGGATCAGCTCCACGATATCGTCCGTCGCGAGCGCGGCTGCCTGGCCTGGGGGGGGACCGCTCGCCTGGCCCCGGCGGACGACGTCCTCATCTCGGTGGAGCGGCCCCTGTCCCTGGACTCCCCGGGGCAGATGGTCGCCTCGATCCTGGCGAAGAAGGTCGCCGCCGGCTCCACCCATCTCCTCATTGACATCCCGGTGGGGCCGACGGCCAAGGTGCGCCATCACCAGGATGCCCTGCGTCTGCGCAAACTCTTCGAGTACGTGGGCGACAGCCTGGGCCTGCATCTGGAGGTGCTGCTCACCGACGGCAGTCAGCCCATCGGCCGCGGCATCGGTCCTGTGCTGGAGGCCCGGGATGTCATGGCCGTCCTCGACAACGACCCGGCCGCCCCGGCGGACCTGCGCGACAAGTCCCTGCTGCTGGCTGGCCAGATTCTGGAGTTCGACCCCACCGTGCGCGGCGGCACCGGCCAGGCCCTGGCCCGGGAGATCCTGGTGTCCGGCTGCGCCGCCGCCAAACTGAGGGCCATCATCGCGGCACAGGGCACCAACCCGGAGCCCCCGCCCCTGGGCAGCCTGCGCCATGAAATCCCGGCGCCGGTGAATGGCGTGGTCACCGCCATCGACAACTTCCAGATCGCCCGCATCGCCCGCCTGGCGGGTGCCCCCCTGGATCCCGGCGCCGGCGTCGAACTACACCGCAAGCTCGGTGACCCGGTCCGGCAGGGCGAGACTCTCTATGCCATCTATGCCTGCTTCCCCGCTGATTATCGCTTCGCCCGTGCCCTGGCTGGCCAGGACTCGGGCTATGCTATTGCCGAGCCTCTCGGCGACCATGGGCCGGGGACCAACCAGTGGCGCGTGCCCATCCGCGTTCGGAGCCGAACCTGATGGGGGGCCTACCCGACTTCCAGCCATCAGTGGGCGTCAGCGGAGGGGCGGGAAGATCCGCTCACTGTGATGGACGCGCGCCACCTTCCTGAAAATGAGAGACTTTGCCATGACTTTCCCACTGACGCATCGGCGATGACCGATGTATAAGGCAAGCTCGTGAACCGGACCCCTCCCGTAACGCTCATGCTCGGCTTCCCGGATTACCGGGAACCCGCCCGCCGCCTGGCCGCCGCCGCCGGTCTGCCCTTCGCCGAGGTCGAGGTCCATCGCTTCCCCGACGGTGAGAGCCGGGTGCGCCTCCCCGCCGGCCTGGGTGAGCGGCTCATCCTTTGCCGCAGCCTGGATCACCCCAACGACAAGCTCATCGAGCTCGCCCTGACGGCCAGCGCCGCCCGCGAACTGGGGGCGCGCCACCTGACCCTGGTCGCCCCCTACCTTTGCTACATGCGCCAGGACAAGGCCTTTAATCCCGGCGAGGCCATCAGCCAACCCATCATCGGCGACCTGCTCGCCCAGTGGGTGGAGGCCTTGATCACCGTCGATCCCCACCTGCACCGGGTGGCGACCCTGGAGGAGGCCATCCCGGTACGCCAGGCCCAGTGCCTGACCGCCGCGCCGCTGATGGCGGACTTTCTCGCCCGCGAGTTGGAGGCCCCGGTCCTTATCGGCCCGGATGAAGAGGCCCGGCAGTGGGTGGCCGCCATCGCCGCCCGCGCCGGCCTGGACGCCCGGATCGGCGTCAAGGTCCGGCATGGCGACCGCGAGGTCGAGGTCCATTTCCCCGACCCGCCACCCCCGGGCCGCCACCTGGTCCTGGTGGACGATGTCGCCAGCACCGGCCGCACCCTTGAGGCCGCCGTCGCCGCCCTCGCCGCGACCCGCCCTGCCGCCATTTCGGTTCTGGTCACCCATGCCCTCTTTCTGGAGGGCACCCTGGAGCGACTGCGCCAGGCTGGCGTCGCCCACGTCTGGAGCACCGACAGCATCCCCCACCCGACCAACCGTCTGGAATTGGCGCCCCTGCTGGCCCAGGCCCTGAGCTACCCTTCCCCGGATCTGATGGGAACCACGGCTTGAATAAGGAATCTGTAGTCAGCTGCCCTTTTCCGGGAAGCAAAACAGCCAGACATCCCACAACCCAGGGAGTGGCGCCCCCCGATCCGAAACCGCCACCCACTGCCTCATCAAGCCGTTAAGAAAGTAAGTAAATCCGCCATGGAACATTGGTACGCCGTTCACACCAAGGCCCGCGACGAGGCATTGGCCGAGGAAAACCTCCAGCGTCAGGGTTTCCAGACCTTCCTTCCCCGGATCAAGGCGGCCCGACGGCGGCGCGGGCGCTGGCACGAGGTCATCGAGCCCCTCTTCCCGGGCTACCTCTTCATCCGCCTCGATATGCTGACCCAGGACAGTTCCCCCATCCGCTCCACCCGCGGCGCCCTCGGCCTGATCCGCTTTGGCGGCGATCCGGCCATCGTCCCAACGGAGCTGATCGAGCAACTCATCGCTGCCGCCAGCGACGAGCCGGGAGTGGTGCGTCAGGAAAATCTCTTCCAGCCCGGAGACCGGGTCCAGATTCTCAGCGGGCCCTTCACCGGCCTTCCCGCCAGCATCCTCGCCGAGACCGGCGAGGAGCGCGTCCAGCTGCTCCTCGACCTGTTGGGGCGTACCAACAAGGTCCTTGTCTCCCGCCATCAGATTGCCCCGGAAGCCTGACCATAGGCCAACTGCGCCCGATCTTCGGTTTCCAGACACGCATGCCCTTGCTACTAACGCTGGCTGTGGGCATACAATCCCTCATCTCCAAGGAGTAGCATCCTAGCCTGCTACGCCGTGCCGGGCGCAGATTAGACCATAAGAAACGTGCCTACCCTACGCGGCAAGCTCCGCTTGGCGGCAGGCTCCGAGGCGTGCGAACGACAGATAAATGCTTATTCGTTAGCCGAAAAATGATGAACACAATCGGCGGAAAAATAAATGATGATTATGGTTGGGAAATAACCCTATTTCATAAGCTTCGCGAAGCATCCGATGGTGTAATGTTCTTTTATGGAAAAATAAACTGGGATAGATTCCTTGCCGATCATTCGCCAAAATTTGAAGTGCACATCGTGATATTCAACTACACAATAGTTGAAATCAATGTTTACAATTTACGGCATAGAAGCGAAGGTGAGTAGAAAGCCGCCATGAAGCCTGGAAAAAACGATATACCTGTAAAGATAAAAATATCAGGTACGCAACTGGATGAGTTAAAGAAGCACTCCTGGTATATGGTAGAGGCGTTTGGCTTGGACTCAAAAGCAAGGAACTATAAAGGTATAAAACCAATTTCATTTTACAGTTGGGATTTGGATTGCATCCTGGATGTATTGGATATGGTTCTTAACGATAAAAAAGAATATCCCGATCAAGAAGATGAAGGGTATATTAAGCTTAAAGAGTTATATGTTCATCTTAAGAATGAGTACCAAAAAACATACAGTCGATAAAAAAGTCAGCTAACAAGGATCACTCACTGGCAAGCGAAAAAAGCCCGCGGCTGTTTTTTGGGCGTTATTCTGTCCGTTTAGTAAATATTACAGCGAAATAGGTGGGAAGCGAGGACCGGCAACGGGTTCAGGTGTCCATGCCCGCAGCGTCGCCGGCCGTTGGCGCATCAATGTCCTCGATTATGTCCAACCTTGGAGCGGACTGGACCTGAATAATATTCTGGCGCAACTCATAATTTTTCGAATGGCCTTAGTTCATGAAGCGAAAAATCTACGTCGAAACATCTGTTATAAGTTACCTTACGGCACGCCCCAGCAAGACCATTATTGGTGCCGCCCATCAGCAAATCACTTTGGCTTGGTGGGATATTCGCTCGGACTATGATCTTTACGTTTCCCAACCCGTCTGGCAAGAGTGTGCTGCTGGTGATCCTGTTGCGGCACAAAAAAGACTTGCAGCACTGAAGGGGATACCGGTCCTTGCCGTAACCCAAGACATGATTCAATTGACCGAAGCGCTTATTGAACAAGCCATCATTCCCGCCAAGGCTATTGAAGATGCGCTTCATATTGCGATTTCAACACTTCATCATGTTGATTTTCTGCTGACGTGGAATTGTCGTCACATTGCCAATCCAGTCATCCAGGAAAAGATTGCCGTGCATCTCGAACAACTCGGCTTATTCCTTCCGATTATCTGCACCCCTGAGGAACTACTTGGAGGAAGTGAGGATGACTGATGAAATCATGAGGGAAGTCCATGCCATCAAGGACGCGATTGGCGCGAAGTATGGCAATAATCCGGATGCTCTTTTCGAAGAGATTCAACTTGGTGAGGCCAGACTAAAAGCGGCCGGTATCCAAATTGTGTCCCCACCCGCCAATCCGGCAAATTTGCCTAACACTGTCTTGCAACGGACGCGCTTCGCTCACCGCTGAATTTGTCCGCCCGGCATCGGTGTGGCTCCCGAAGCGCCATGCTGCCTACCTATGGCTTACGGGTAAAAAAAGGCCCGCGTGCGCGGGCCTTTAAGGCTGGCGCTCAGGGCAGACGCAACTGCGCAAGCAACCCCGAAGCAGCGCGGGCGGAGCGGCTACTTGGCCGCCAGATCGTCTAGGGCCTTGGCGGGGATGATCTGGGCGTTGAGGGCGGCCTCCTTGGCGCTGCGGCCGAAGGCGACAGCCATCAAATTCGAGTAGTAGACCACTGGCATCTTGAACTGGGTGCCATAGGTGGCGTTGATCTCGTCCTGGTAGACCTCGACATTCATCTGGCACACCGGGCAGGGGGTGACGATGAGGTCAGCACCGTGGTCGTAGGCGGCCTCGATGATGCCCTTGACCATCTCCTGGGACTTGGCCGGCTCGGAGAAGGCCAGGGCGCCGCCGCAGCATTGCACTTTCTTCTCGTAGCCGGTCAGGGCGTCACCACCCAGGGCCTCCACCAGCTTGTCCAGGTAGCGGGGGTTCTCGTAGGACTCACCGGCGATACCGAAGGGCCGGTTGGTCTGGCAGCCGACGTAGCCGGCGATCTTGATCCCGGACAGGGGCTTCTTGACCTTGGCGGCGATGGTCTCGTAGCCGATATCCTCCACCAGCACCTCCGCCATGTGCTTGATGGGGGTGACGTTCTTGAGCTTGAGACCGGCCTCCGCCAAGGCGGTGTTGCACTCGGCCAGCAGGGACTGGTCCTCGTGCAGGCGCTCGGCGGCCTCGCGGGTGGAGAGCCAGCATGCGGCGCAGGTGGCGACGATGTCCTGATTGGCATTGTGCTGTTCGGACAAGGCGATGTTACGCGCCGATAGGGTCAGGCGGGGCAGTTCGCCACCGCCGGCGTAACCGATGGAGGCGGCGCAGCAGTTCCAGTCGGGAATTTCGTTGAGCTGGACGTCGAGCTCCTCACACATGGTCTGCACCGAGACCAGGTAGTTGGAGGAGGAGGCGCCCTTCTGGGAGGAGCAACCGGGATAGAAAGAATATTGTCGCTTGGCCATGGGTGTCTCCTCCTCAGGCGCCCTGACGGGCGCCATGCTGGGCGATACGGGCGTCTTCCAGATCCTGGGCCTTCTGGATGACTTTCTGGAAGCCGCTCAGGTCCTTGACGGCATGGCCGCCGAGGATCTCCATGGGGTTCATGCGGCCGGTCTTCATCATGTTCATGCCCAGCTTCTGCTTCTTGAGGGCGGTCTTGACGCCTTCGCCGAAGCCGTTCATGAAATACAGGGCCAGGCCGAGCTTGAGTTCGTTGACTCGCCCCTTCTTCATCAGGTTGTCCCAGAACATCTGGGCAAAGCGAGCGGTTGGCTGGTTCTGCGGCACCAGACCCAAGCGTTTGGCGTAGGTGGCCAGGCCGTGCATGATGTGGGTGATGGGCAGTTCCCGCGGGCAGCGCACGATGCAGTTGTAGCAGGAGGTGCACATCCACATGGCGTCGGAGGACAGGACCTCCTCACGCTTGCCGGCGCGGATCATCATGAAGATTTCCTGCGGGGGGTGGGCCCAGAACTTGCCGAGGGGGCAGGAGCCGGAGCACACGCCACACTGCATGCACATCTTGACCCACTCGCCCTCCTCGACGTTCGCCTCCACCTCCTTGAGGAAGTTGGTGCGATAGCGTTCGACCATCGCCGTGTTCAGATCGCTCATTGTCGGTATTCCTCTCTCCTGGGGCGCGCCGGGGCACGCCCCAGCTCGTCAGAACTTGAAGGGGCTCATGCCGATCTTTTCGACCGTCGCGGCCATGTCGTTGATGATTTGCGGGGCACGCTGGACGTCGGTGATGGCGACCTCGTAGACCTGGATGCGCTCCTGCTCCAGGTTGAGCTGCTGGAGGGTGTCGCCCACCTTGCTCAGGCGCTCGGCGGCCATCTTGGAGCCGCGCACGAAGTGGCACTGGTAGTCGTCGTCGCGGCGGCAGCCCATGAGGACGATGCCGTCATAGCCCGAGTTGAGGGCATCGGTGATCCAGGACAGGCTGACCGAGCCCAGGCAGCGCACCGGGATGACGCGGGCGAAGGGCGAGATCTGGCCGCCGGACTGGGCGGCCATGTCCAGGGCCGGGTAGGCGTCGTTCTCGCAGGCCAGGGCCAGGATGCGGGGCTTCTCGGAAAACTCGTCCGGCATGTCAACGGCCTTGATCTGCTGGCCGATGGTCTCGATGGAGTAGTTCTCGAAGGAGATGACGCGCACCGGGCAGGCACCCATGCAGGTGCCGCAGCGCCGGCAGCGGGACTCGTTGAACTGCGGGTAAGCCCGTTCGTCCTCGTTGATGGCGCCGAAGGGGCACTCCACGGTGCAGCGCTTGCACTGGGTGCAGCCTTCCTTGCGGAAGGTGGGGTAGGAGAGATCGCCGACGCGGGGGTGGGCGCCGGCACCGCGGGCGGCGTTCTCGGCGGCCTGGATGGCCTTGAGGGTGGCGCCGGCGGCGTCGTCGATGGCCTGCTTCATGTCCATGGGCCGGCGCACGGGACCGGCGGCGTAGATGCCGGTGCGGCGGGTCTCATAGGGGAAACAGATGAAGTGGGAATCGACGAAGCCGTGCTTCAGGTGCGGCAGGTCGGTACCCTGGCGATAGTCGAGGTTGAGGATGGAGGGCGGGGCTACCTCCAGGACCTTGCGCGCGGCGGCCTTCTCCTCCTCGGTGGGGGCCTCGTCCACGGCGAGCTGGGCGTAGGGGTCTGGGCCCGTGTTGGGCACCTGGCCGGTGGCGAGCACCACCAGGTCGCAGTCCATGGCGGTGTCCTCTTCCAGGATCAGGTCCTTGAACTTGACCGTGAGTTGGCCGCCGTTGATGTCGACGGCGCTGGCCTTGCCCTTGGAGAAGGTGACCTGGGCCTGCTGACCGGCGCGGTAGAAGTCCTCGCCGGCGGCGCCGGGGGTGCGCAGGTCGTCGAAGAGCACGGTGGCGTCGCAGCCCGGGTTCTGGGCCTTGAAGTACATGGCCTGCTTGATGGATTCGGTGCAGCAGAAGCCCGAGCAGTAGGGCAGATGGCCCTCCTGATCCGAGCGCTGGCCGGCGCACTGGATGAAGGCCACCGCCTTGACCTCCTTGCCGTCGGAGGGGCGCTTGAGGGGCCCGCCGTTGGCGGCCTTGGCCAGGCGCTCCAGCTCGAAGTTGGTCACCACGTCCGGCGACTTGCCGTAGGCGAATTCCGGCAAGAGGTTGGCGTCGTAGGGCTTGTAATCGGTGGCCTGGACGATGGCGCCAAAGTTCTCGGTGACCGTGCTGCCGGACTCGACGCTGATGTCGGCGGAGAAGCGCCCCGGGGCGCCGCTGGTCTTGGTGACCTTGGCGTTGAGGTGGACCTGGATCTTAGGATTGGCCTGGACCGCGGCGATCATCTCCGCCACGCCCGGATCCTCGGGCTGGGGCAGGGGCGCGGTGCGGGCGTTGGAGACGCCGACCGGGGCAGCGCGGAAGGGCACGCGCTTGTAGAGGTCCTTGTAGACCCCGCCCAGTTCACCCTCGTCGCACACCAGGTGGACGCCGTAGCCGGCCTTGGCCGCCTCCAGGGCGGAGGTCATGGCGGTGACGCCATTGCCCACCACCATCAGGGTGCGGTTGAGGGGCTGCTCACCGGAACCGCTGGGCTGGGTCATGAAGCGGACCTCGGCGCAGGCCATGCGCACATAGTCGTCCGCCATCTCCTGGGTGGTTTCCTGGTGCTCGTCACCCTCGGGCCGCAGCCAGATGACGCCCTCGCGCAGGTTGGCGCGGGACATGGCCACCTCGGGGAAACTGAAGGCCTCGACCTTAGCTCGCCGCGAGCAAGCGGCGATCATGATGTGGGTAGCGTTACCGGCGGCGATGTCGTCGCGGATCAGTTGCACGCCCTCGGCGGAGCACAACATGGAGTGCTCCTTGCAGGCGGCCATCTTGCCCTCGCGGGTGGCGATCTGGATGAGCTGCCTGGTGTCCAGGCGCTCACCGATACCGCAGCCGGTGCAAAGATAGCCGGCGAATTTCTTGTCTGCTGCCATGGTATTAAACCTCCACTCCGGCGGCGCCGTGAACGACCTGGATGGCGCGCAGCGCCGCGCCAGTGGCATGCTGAACCGCCCGGTTCACGTCCAGGGCGTCGGAGGCGCAGCCGGCGGCGAAGACGCCACCATTGGCCTCGTCGGCCTCGATGAAGCCCTCGCGGTTCAGGACGATGTCGACCGGGAAGCTGGCCTGATCCACCGAGGGCTCCATGCCAATGGCCAGAACCACCAGGTCGAAGCTGTCCGCGAAACGGTTATAGCCCTCGGTGTCCACGCCGTGGACCACCGGATTGCCCTCCTTGTCGGCGACGATGGATGCGGGCTTGGACTTGATGAACTTGACCTGCTCGATGCCCCGCACCTTGGCGTAAAAGTCCTCGAAGCGGTCAATGGCGCGCAGGTCGATGTAGTAGACGCTGACGTCGGCCTCGGCACCCCAGGCGTCCGCCACGTAGGTGCACTGCTTGAGGCTCGCCATGCAGCAGATGCGCGAGCAGTGCAGCAGGTGGTTGCGATCGCGGGAGCCGGCGCATTGGATGAAGGCGACCTTCTTGGCCTCCTTGCCGTCGGAGGGCCGCACCAGCTTGCCGCCGGTGGGACCCTGGGGATCGGCCAGGCGCTCGAACTCCACCGAGGTGATGACATTGGGGAAGCGGTCGTAGCCGTAGGGCTGGATCTTGGCGGCATCGTAGGGCTGCCAACCGGTGGCCCAGATGACGGCGCCGCAGGGGAAGTCGATGTTTTCTTCCTTCATGTCGAGATCGACGGCCCCGTACTTGCAGGCGGCCTTGGCCTGCTCCGCCTCGGGGGTGCCGATCAGGCGTGGGTCGAGGACGTACTGGGCGGGGTGGGCCATGCGGTAGGGCAGGTAGGCCCCCTTGCGCTTGCCCAGGCCATAGTTGTACTCGTCGTCAAACTCGCTGCTGACGGCCTTCTCGCAATCGCCACAGGCAGTGCAGTTGCCGTTGATGTAGCGCGGGGAAATCCTGACGGTGGCGGTGTAGTTACCCTTCTCGCCCTTGAGCCCGGTGACCTCGGCCATGGTGAGGACGCGCAGGTTGGGGTTCATCTTGGCCCGGCGCTGGTTGATCTCCAGACCACAGGTGGGGAAGCAGAGCTTGGGGAAATACTTGTAGAGCTGGGAGACGCGGCCACCCAGATAAGGACGCTTTTCAACGAGCACGACCTGTTTGCCCGTCTCGGCGGCCTCGAGGGCGGCGGTCATGCCGCTGATGCCACCACCGACCACCAGAATGGTCTCGTTGGTTGCGACGACTTCCGTCATGGACTTTCCTCCGTCTAGCGGAATAGGTTTGGCGAACAACCGGACGGTGGGCGAGCGAGTGGCCTCCGCCGTTGCCGTTTAGCGGACCCCTTGAAAATCGCCATCCTGGTAATCACTTCAAGGCGCATGGCCAGATCCGGACCCGGTCATGTCTCAAATCAACCTGTTAGAGGTTGTTGCGGCGCCTACTTCCCGCAGCGCCTGGTCAAGACGTAATCCCGCGCAGGGGCGGGATTTTCACTGGGGCAGAATACCTTTTCGCTCCAGCAGTCGCTACTATCCATCAGGGATAATTCCCAGTATGCCAGCCGACTAATCAGCGTTCGTCATGGCGCGGTGCCCTACTGGGTGGACTGTCCGGAGGCGGATGATGGTTGACACCTAATTCACCGGGTGTGGCCGTCACGGCGGGTGCGGGTCGTCAGGCCGCCAGCCATGGTCACCGATGGGAACAGAGGCAACCAGGTCAAGCAATCGCGAGCGTTCGCTTGACCTGGTGGGGAGGTGAGGATGGGTGGGCGCTCAGGCCCGGGGCGGGATGGGGATTAGGGGCGACCGAGGTCGACCTAGCCCTGGCGTAGGCGGGTGTAAATTTCGTCCTTGAGTTCCGCACGCCGAAACTTCATGGACTCGATGCTTTCATCGGCGATGGGGAGCCCGCGCTCCTCGAGCTCGCGGATTTCATCATCGAGACTGTCGTGTCGCTTGACCAGGTCAGCGAAGGTGGCGTCGGTAGCGCACAGGGCCTCGAGTTTCTGGTGATATTCCGGAAATTCGTGATCGATATCGTGGTGCTCGGAAAGCATTTCGCCTCTCTCAGGTTCAGGGGCGGCAACGGACCCGGTCAGCGAGGCCGGTGCCAGCGGGAGATGAGCCACGCTCGCCGGTCAGACCGGCGAGCATCCAGCGGATCGGGGATCGGTTGATCAGCCCTTCTTGCGCTCCTGTACCTCCTTGATCACGGCCTCGGCCACCTGCTTGGGGCAGGGCGCGTAATGGGAGAATTCCATGGAAAATTGCCCGCGCCCGGAGGTCATGGTGCGCAGGTCACCGATGTAACCGAACATCTCGCTCAGGGGGCAGTCGGCCTTGACGCGCACCCCGTTGGGCCCCGATTCCTGCGCCTTGATCATACCCCGACGGCGGTTGAGATCGCCAATGACGTCGCCGACGTGGTCCTCCGGGGTGAAGACGTCGACCTTCATGATCGGCTCCATCAACTGGGGCGAGGCCTTGGGTACCGACTGGCGATAGCCACCCTTGGCGGCGATCTCGTAGGCGATGGCGGAGGAGTCCACCGGGTGGTAGCTGCCGTCGATGAGGGTGACCTTGACGTCCAGGAGCGGGAAGCCAGCCAGGACGCCTTCCTTCATGCTGTCCCGGAAGCCCTTGTCCACCGCGGGCCAGAACTCGCGGGGCACGGTGCCGCCAGTGACCACGGACTCGAACTGGTAGCCGGCGCCGGGCTCGCCGGGCTCGACGGCATACTCGATGCGGGCGAACTGGCCCGAACCACCGGTCTGCTTTTTGTGGGTGTAGCTGTCCTCGACGCGCTTGGTGAGGGTCTCGCGGTAGGCCACCTGGGGCTTGCCGACCTCGACCTCGATGCCGTGGGTGCGCTTGAGGATGTCGACCTTGATGTCCAGGTGCAGCTCGCCCATACCCTTGATAATGGTCTCGCCACTCTCCTGGTCGGTCTCGACGCGGAAGGAGGGGTCCTCCTGAATCATCTTATTGAGGGCCACGCCCAGCTTGTCGGAGCCATTCTTGTCCCGGGGGGCGATGGCGATGGAGATGACCGGGTCGGGGAAGACCATGGGCTCCAGGGTCGCCGGATGCTTAGGATCGCAGAGGGTGTGACCGGTCTGGGTGTTCTTCATGCCCAGCAGGGCGACGATGTCGCCGGCCTGGGCCGAGTCCAGCTCCTCGCGGGAGTCGGCGTGCATCTCGACGATACGGCCGATGCGCTCGGTCTTGCCAGTGAAGGTGTTCAGCACCGAGTCGCCCTTCTTGATCTTCCCGGAGTAGATGCGGGTGAAGGTCAGGGCGCCGAAGCGGTCATCCATGATCTTGAAGGCCAGGGCGCGCAGGGGTCGGTCGGGATCGACGATGGCGTATTCACCGGTCTCGTTGCCCTCCAGGTCGACCTCGGGCTGGGGCTTGACCTCCATGGGATTGGGCAGATAGTCCACCACGGCGTCGAGCACCAGTTGCATGCCCTTGTTCTTGAACGAGGAGCCGCAGTAGGTGGGGAAGAAGTCGAGGTTGATGGCGCCCTTGCGGATGCAGGCCTTGATCGTCTCGATGTCAGGCTCCTCGCCCTCCAGATACTTCTCCAGGGCCGCGTCATCCTGCTCCAGGGCGGTCTCGATCAGCTTTTCGCGCCACTCCTCGACCTGGTCGGCCATGTCCGCCGGGACATCCTGAAGGGTGAAGTTCTCCGGGGCACCGGAGTCGTCCCAGACCCAGGCCTTGCGGGTCAGCAAATCGACGACGCCGGTGAAAGTGCTCTCCAGGCCGATGGGTAGGACCATCACCAGGGGACGGGCGCCCAGCACGTTCTGTACCTGGTCGACAACCCGGTAGAAGTTGGCGCCGATGCGGTCGAGCTTGTTGACGTAGATGATGCGGGCGACCCGGGAGTCGTTGGCGTAGCGCCAATTGGTCTCGGACTGGGGCTCGACGCCGCCGGAGCCGCAGAAGACACCGATGCCGCCGTCCAGGACCTTGAGGGAGCGATAGACCTCGATGGTGAAGTCGACGTGGCCGGGGGTGTCGATGACGTTCAGCCGGCAGCCCTTCCACTGGCAGGAGGTGGCGGCGGACTGGATGGTGATGCCGCGCTCGGCCTCCTGCTCCATGAAGTCCATGGTGGACTCGCCGTCATGCACCTCACCCAGGCGGTGAATCTTGCCGGTGAGCTTGAGAATACGCTCGGTAGTCGTCGTCTTTCCCGCGTCCACGTGGGCGAAGATACCGATGTTTCGGTAGTTTGAGAGGTCTGTCATTGCTGCTTCCTGGGGTTTACCAAACCGGGCCTGGTGGGGTTTGGAACGAAACCGCGCCAAGGATCGGGGGACGGGAGGAGGCGGGGTTTGCGAGGCCCACCTCTAAGAAACCCTCAATTATAGGCACGTTAAGCAAGCCCAGACAAGAATTGCCGGCAATAATTTCTCCGCGTTGCGCGGTGGCCCGGAAGTTTCCCCAGGCGTTTTCCGGGCCGTTCGCCGCCAGGAATAGCCTGCGACGATGGAGATGGGCAAACAGCCTTCGCTCGCCCTCCCGTCTGGCGTCCCCCGCCAGACGGGAGCGAGTATGCTTTACCCTCTGCTCAACTCTCAGGATCGACCCAGGACATGCAACCCGGCATCTCCGTTCTCCTTGCCCGCCCTGATCTCCTCGCCCGCCTCCGCGGCCAGCGCCTCGCCCTGCTGGGGCACCCCGCCTCCCTGACCGCGGCCGGCGAGCATAGCCTTGATGCCCTGCGGGCGACGCCCGGCCTCGAACTGGTCGCCGCCTTCGGTCCCCAGCATGGCATGCGGGGCGACAAGCAGGACAACATGATCGAAAGTCCGGACTATCGCGACCCCCTCCATGGCATCCCCGTCTTCAGCCTCTATGGCGAGGTGCGCCGCCCGACGGCCGCCATGCTGGCGACCTTCGACGTCCTGCTGGTGGACCTTCAGGACATCGGCACCCGCATCTACACCTATGTCACCACCCTAGCCTATCTGCTCGAGGCCTGTGCCCGACTCGGCAAGCCGGTGTGGGTGCTGGATCGTCCCAACCCCGCCGGCCGCCCCGTGGAAGGGACGCTCCTGGAACCCGGCTGGGAGAGCTTCGTCGGTGTCGCCCCCCTGATCATGCGCCATGGCCTGACCTTCGGCGAACTGGCCCGCTGGCTGGCGGCCTGGCTGCGCCGGGATCAGGGTCTGACCGTCGACCTGGAGGTCGTCGCCATGACCGGCTACCGCCTCGACGCCGCCCCCGGCTATGGCTGGCCCCTCCACGCATGGCCCTGGGTCAATCCCAGCCCCAATGCCTCCAGCCTCAACATGGCCCGCTGCTTTCCCGGCACGGTGCTCCTCGAAGGCACCACCCTGTCCGAGGGCCGGGGGACGACGGTGGCCCTGGAGATCCTGGGGGCGCCGGACATCGACGGCTGTCGCCTGCTCAGCCGCATGCGCGACTGGCGCCCGGACTGGCTGGCGGGCGCCCTGTTGCGGCCCTGTCACTTCGAGCCGACCTTTCACAAGCACGCCGGGCACCTCTGCTCGGGCATCCAGATCCATACCGACCTGGCCAGCTACGACCACCCGCGTTTCCGCCCCTATCGGCTGGTGGCCCTCTGCCTCAAGACCCTGCGCCGGGAATATCCGGATTATCCGTTGTGGCGGGTCTTTCCTTATGAATACGAGACGGAGCACCTGGCCATCGACCTCCTGGCCGGCGGCACCCTGCTCCGCGACTGGGTCGACGACCCCCAGGCCACCCCGGAGGATCTGGAGGCGCGCCTGGCCGCCGACGAGGCCGTCTGGTGTGAGGATCGCGCCCCCTATCTGCTTTATGATTGACCCCAGGGAACCCAAGCATGACTGGTTACCCTTGATCGATCACCAAGGGCGCTTGGCACGATCAACTTTCCTTGGCGATCAGCCTGCACACTTTCACGCGGGGCTCGCCATACCCTTGACGATGAAAGACCCGGTGGGGTACGGTCGCCAGAGGGCCATGTCTTTCAAGCAAAAAACAAACAACTCTTGAGGAGGTTACCGCCATGATTGAGCCCATGATCGCCGCCACCGTCCCCGCCGCCGTCGAACTCAAGGCTGGCCAGACCATTTACTGGTGCAGTTGCGGCCTGTCGGCCAACCAGCCCTATTGCGACGGTTCCCATACCGGGGATTTCAACCCCCTGCCTTTCACCCCGGAGGCCGACGGCACCTACTACCTCTGTCAGTGCAAGCAGACCGCCACCCCGCCCCTGTGCGATGGCGCCCATAACCGCTTCGCCGAGGGTGGTCAGGGCTGAGGTCAGATCGGCAGGGGACTGCCCAGGGGTTCATCTTGCCGGCCTGTCGTGGATGAACCCTCGGTATCGGGCGTTCCCCTGGTCCGACCGATCACGCCAAACCTTCAGTCAGCGATACCCAGGTCGGTGGTCGCCACCAGAGTAGCGCCGGCACCCGCCATGCGCCGCAGGGCCTGGCGCTCATCGTCCGGAGCGAGATTGACGGCGCGACAGGCATCGGTGAGGACGATGACCCCATAGCCCGCTCGCCGCAGGTCGAGGCAGGTATGGCATACGGCATAGTCCGTCGCCAGGCCGGCGACGAAGAGCCGACGTAGCCCCAGCAGGCGCAGGGTGGCGCTCAGGGTACGGCCCGCCTCATCCTCGGCCAGGAAGGCGGAATACTGCTCCTGCGCCGGGTGCTGGCCCAGGGAAAAGATCAGGGGGCTGGGTGCCAGGTGCAGCCGGGCATCAAACGCCGCCCCGGAGGTGTGCTGGACGCAGTGGGGTGGCCAGGGACCACCCTGAGCCTGGAAGGAGCAATGATCCGCCGGGTGCCAGTCGCGGGTGTAGAGGACCGGCAGCCGCTGGCGGAGGAAGGCGGTGATGACCCGGTTCAAAGGGGGAAGGATACAGTCCGCCTCCTGAATGCCGAGGGCGCCGCCGGGCATGAAGTCGTGCTGCATGTCGATCACTAACAGGGCATCGCCGGTTTTCAGGGTCGCGGAGGGCATAAGAAGGGCTAGGTTCATGTCGTGCTCTGGCGGGTGAAGATGGCACCGTGGCTGGTGACGGAATATCCATCGCCAATCCGGTTGCGACTGGTTCGGGCCGGCTGGCTGGTCATCCGGCCTGATCTGGCCCTAAAGTATCGGTAAAACCAACCCTCCCCGCCAGTAGTGCCATGCCGAACAGTCCCAGCGCCAGCCCCGGTAACCGTCCCTGCGCCAGGCTCAATGCCCGTCCCGGTGCTAAGCCGAGGGCTAGTTCGGTTGCCAGTCCCCGGGCTGAGGCCAGCCCCGTTCCCCCGCTTGGCGCCGGCCCTGGTCGCGGCCAGGCACCCGCCCCCTCGGCCACGGGCACCCCACCGGAGGCGATGGCGGGGTGCGGACCGGTCTTGCGCCTGATCCTGGGTGACCAGCTCAACCCCCGCCATTCCTGGTTCGACGTCACCCACCCGGCGGCGGTCCATGTCCTGATGGAGATCCGCCAGGAAACGGACTATGTGCGCCATCACGCCCAGAAGGTGCTGGCCATCTTCGCCGCCATGCGCGATTTCGCCCGCCAGCTCAAGGCCGCCGGCCACCGGGTGCGCTATGTCGCCATCGACGACCGGGCCAACCGTCAGTCCCTGACCGCCAACCTGGAGGCCCTGATCCACCACTACGGCGCCGCCGCCCTGGAGTACCAGGCCCCGGACGAGTGGCGACTGGACGCCCAGTTGGCGGACTGGGCGCGCCGTCAGCCGATCCCCTGCCGGATGGTGAACAGCGAGCACTTCTATACCGAGCGCGACACGGCCGCTGAGATCTTCAAGGGCCGCCGGCAGTGGCTGCTTGAACACTTTTACCGCACCCTGCGCCGGCGGCATCAGGTCCTCCTGGATGAGTCTGGTCAGCCCGTGGGCGGCCAGTGGAACTTTGATAGCGAGAATCGCAAACCCTGGCCTGGCAGCCCCCCTGAGCCCGCCGATTCGCGTCCCATTCACGACCATGCCGCCCTGTGGCACACCATCCAGGCCGCGGGCGTCATCACCCTGGGCGACCCCCAGGCCGCCGCCTGCCGCTGGCCCCTCAATCGTGCCGAGGCCCTGGCGCAACTCGACGCCTTCGTCACCGGCGCCCTGCCCCATTTCGGCGATTTCCAGGATGCCCTGTCCTCCCGTGGCTGGCGCCTCTTTCACTCCCTGCTGTCCTTTGCCCTCAACACCAAGATGCTCGACCCCCGGGAGGTGGTGCAGGCCGCCGAGGCCGCCTGGCGCGCCGGCCAGGCGCCCCTGGCGGCGGTGGAGGGCTTCATCCGCCAGATCCTCGGCTGGCGGGAATACGTGCGCGGGGTCTATTGGGTGCACATGCCGGGCTATACCGAAGTCAACTTCTTTGACCACCAGCGACCCCTGCCCGGCTGGTTCTGGACCGGCCAGACGCGCATGGCCTGCCTGGCCAGCGCCATCGGCCAGTCCCTGGCGCAGGCCTATGCCCATCACATCCAGCGCCTGATGGTCATCGGCAACTTCGCCCTGCTTGCCGGCCTGGACCCGGCGGAGCTGCACCGCTGGTACCTGGGCATCTACATCGACGCCTTCGAGTGGGTGGAGGCGCCCAACACCCTGGGCATGAGCCAGTTCGCCGACGGCGGTCGCATGGCCACCAAGCCCTACGTCAGCAGTGCCGCCTATCTGGACCGCATGGGCGATCATTGCCGCGGCTGTCATTACGACAAGAAGGCCAAGGAGGGCGAGCGGGCCTGTCCCTTCAATCTCCTCTACTGGGACTTCTTCGCCCGTCACGCGGAACGGTTGCGGCCCAATCCCCGCCTGGGGCTGGTCTACCGCAACCTGGAACGGATGGACCCGGTGAGCCTGGCGCGGTGGCGGGCCCAGGCCGCAAGGATGGTCGACCGGTTGGAGGAGCTGTGACGCTCACCGATTGGTTGTGGTCATCTCCAGCCATCACCTATCACCCTGCACGCTTGACGTGGGTCGGGTCGGGTGGCGTCTGGCGGGGGACGCCGTGAATCCGTCCCTGGAGGCTTGCCAACCGCATCCCTGCGGTTGACACCCCCGCCAGACGCCACCCGACCCTCTCTCATCTCAGCCAAAACAAGCATACTTCGGCACTATGATGAGCATCCGCCGGGTTGCCCCCCAGAGACACTGCACGGGAACCGCTCCACACCCATGCTGACCTTCATCGAAATCAGCGCCATCATCGTCTTCGCCGTGTCCGGTCTGATCGTGGCCGTGCGCAAGGGGATGGACATCGTCGGCGTCTTCACCGTGGCCTTCGTCGCCGCCTTTGGCGGCGGCACCCTGCGCGATGTCCTACTGGACCGTCGCCCCCTCTTCTGGGTG
>SACH01000331.1 GCA_009928645.1 Gammaproteobacteria bacterium
CTGTTCCTGTTGCTCTTGTTGCTTCTGACCCGCCTGTTGCGCTTGCTGCTGGGCCTCCTGCCGTTCCTGTTGCTGCTGTTGCTGTTCCTGCTGGGCGTCGCGCTGCCGTTGCTCCCGCTCCTGGCGTTCCTGTTCCTCCCGGGCCTTACGCTCCGCCTCCTCGCGCTCCCGCTTCTCGCGCGCGAACTTCTCTTGATCGAGGCGAGCCAGGACGGCCCGGGCCAGGGAGAGGTTGTGCCGGGCGTCGTCATGGCCCGGGTTATGACTCAGCACCTGCTCGTAAGCCGCCGCGGCCGCGGCGAAATCGCCGACCTGGAAGCGAGCGTTGCCCAGGTTGTAGGCCGCATCCGCGGCCACCTCGGTTCGTTGCTCCAGGGCGAAGGCATCAGCGGCCTCGACGTGGCGCCCCGCACGGTAGAGGGCGACGCCCCGCCGATAGGGGTCGCTGAACTCCTTGGCCGCCCCAGTGTAGTCGCCTTGCCGGAATAGTTGCTCCGCCTCCTGTTCCTGGTTGACGAACCAGCCGGCCTGGGCGGCGGGAGTAGTCAGGACGAGGCCCGCGAGCAGGGCGATTGATCGCGAGTTAGACCAGGCGGACATCAGGTTTCTTTCCCATCTGGGAGCACCGGAAACGCCGTTGCGACGATGATCGAGACGCTCATGACCGCCGCCGCCACCAGCCGCGCCCGCGGAAGCGGGGCAGCAGCAGGGCCATGACCAGCAGCACGGGCAGGGTATAGCGCTCGTGCCAGACGCGGGTCCGCTCGTCGCTGGCCTCGGGGGGCAGCTTGGCCACCGCAGCCGCGGTGAGCAGATCGTCGGTGTCGTCCAGGCGATAGTCGGCGCGGCGGTAGAGACCGCCCCCGGCCTCGGCCAGGGCCTCCAATTGTTGTTCCCCCAGACGGGACAGGATGGCCTGGCCGCCGCGGTCGGTCAGCCAGCCCCCGCCGCGTCCGGGCACCGGGCCACCGTCCTCGCTGCCGATGCCCAGGACATGGAAGCGAATATCCTGGTCCGCCAGGGCCCGCACCCGCTCCGGCAGGCCCTCTTCGTCGAAGTCGCCGTCACTGATGAGCAGGATGGCCCGGGCGCTATCCTCGGGCAGGCCGGCCAGCAGGGCCTCGGCCCGGTCAAGGGCGCCCAGCAGGCGGCTGCCCTGGAGCTGGGTCAGGTCCGTGGCCAGGGCCGGCAGGGTGTTGAGCAGGGTCTGGGTATCCTCGGTGATGGGCGAGAGGACGTGGGGCACCGAGGCGAAGGCGAGGAGGCCGATACGCACCTGGCGGTTCTGCTCGATAAGGTCCTGGATCTCCTGGCGAGCCCGCCCCAGGCGATGAGGGGCGACGTCGGCCACCTGCATGGAGCGGGAGATGTCCAACAGGATGAGCAGGTTGTTGCCGGGGTGGAAGAGGCGGACGTCGGTGTAGTCCCAACGCGGACCGGCCATGGCCACCACCAGCAGCGACCAAAGCAGGGACCAGATCATGAAGCGGCCCCAGCGTTCATGGGTCTGCAACTCCCGAGTCCCGGTAAGGTGCGGCAGGAGGTGGGGGTCGGCATAGCGATGCACCGGACCGCGCGCGGCCCGGGCGGCGCTGCGCCATAGCCAGAGGCCTACCGGCAGCGGCATCAGCAGGGCCCAGAACCACAGCGGCTGGGCAAAATGGAGGCCGGGCTCAGTCATGCGCTGACCTCCGGGCCACAGGCGGTTGGCGACCGTCTGCTGACCGCCACCAGACGCCGAGGACGCGGGTCTTAGTCACTCGCCGACCTCCGGGCAAAGCGCTTGCGCCCCTCGGGGAAGAGGCCCAGGCCGAGGAGGGCCAGTAGGGCCAGGCCCAGGGGCCAGCGGTAGAGGGGGTCTGGCAGGAAGGCGGTCCGGGCCTGGGCCTCGGTCTTCTCCAACTCATCGATGCGCCGGGAGATCTCTTCCAGGGCCCGGGCGTCGGTGGCGCGGAAATAGGCCCCGCCGGTGGTATCGGCGATGGTGCGCAGGGTAGCCTCGTCCATGGTCAGGTCTTCGCGATAGCGGATGGCCCCCTCCTCCGGGATGGGGATGGACTTGTCCTCGCTGCCGACGCCGATGACGTGGATGCGGACCCCCAGGGCGCGGGCCAGGGCCGCCGCCTCCTGGGGGGCGAAGCCGCCGGCAGAGTTGTCGCCATCGGCGATGAGGATCATCACCCGCGAGCCCGCTGGACGCTCGCGCAAGCGCTTGACCCCGAGGGCGATGGCGTCACCCAGGGCGGTGCCGGGCCCGGCGATATTGGCGTCGATGCCGTCGAGGAGTTGCCGGGTGGCGCGCCGGTCCAGGGTCAGGGGCGCGAGGACGAAGGCCTGGCTGCCGAAGACGATGAGGCCGACGCGGTCGCCCTCCCGGCCGTCGATAAAGCGCCCCATCACCCCCTTGACCACCGCCATGCGGTTGATGGGCAGGCCCTGGGCGCTGAAGTCCAGGGCCTCCATGGAATGGGAGGTGTCCACCGCCAGCAGCAGGTCGTAACCCGGGCTGCTGACCTCAGTGTGGGGAGTGAGCCATTGGGGCCGCATCAGGGCCACCACCAGGGAGATCCACAGCAGGACCAGCAGGGCGAGGTGGACCCAGCCGGCGATCTGGCGCCCGGGGCGCCGGGCGCGATAGACGGCCTGGAGACGCTCCGGATGGGGGTGGAGCAGGGTCAGGCGCTGGCCCTCCAGGGTCTCCTCCTCACGCACCTGGCGCTCGGGCCAGAGCCGCGGCAGGAGGAAGGG
>SACH01000332.1 GCA_009928645.1 Gammaproteobacteria bacterium
GGCTGTCGAGACCGCGGTTGCCGGCGAGGGCCTGGATCTGCCGCGCGCGTGCCGTGGCCTCCTCGGGCAGCGACTCCAGATGGAGCGTGGCAAGGGTCAGGTCCTGGCCGCCGATGGCGATGCGGGCGCTGAGCAGGGCGCGACCGGTGGGGCTGGGCAGCTTCTGGTAATGGGCACGGGTGATGGGATGGCGGGAGAGGATCAGCAACCCCCCGGGTGGCTCCACTCCCGCGCTCGGGGTGGCCTGAAAGGTCGCGTGGTAAGTCCGCCAATGGGGATCGGTGCTGACCAGGCGCAGAAAGGGGCTGGTCACCTCCTGGAAGGCGACCAGGTCCGCCCCCAGCCGCTGACTGGCGGCCAAGAGCTCCCGGGCCCGGCGGACCCCCGGCGTCTCCCACCAGCCCAGGGCCTCCACCCAAGTTTCCCAGAGGTCCGGGGCCAGGACGTTCCAGGTCAGGACGCGCAGGGAGCCGCTGGGTCCGTCCTCAGGAAGGGGACCACCGGCCTGGCGGAGGGAGTCGGCTCCTCCCCCGGCACCCATCCCGGACCGGTCCCCCGCCATCGGAGCTGAGAGCACGCCAGGCCGGGCGGCGGCCAGGGGCAGGCTGACCTGGGCGGCCGTGGCCGGGGCGATGGCCGTGCTCCCGTCCCCGTGCTCGCCCCAGGCATTGAGGTCCCCCGCGGCCGCCATCACGGCCACCGCGCTCAGCCCCAGTGCCCGGGCGCGTTTCCGGAAGGTGGCCAGGAGGTCACGGCGGCGGCCGGCGGGCGCCGGGGCGTCGCGGCCGGCCAGACGGGTCAGCGTCCTTCCGCTCCTCTCCCGCCCGCGGTCCCCCGCTCCTGATGGCGCCCTGGCCTGGGCTTGCGCCGCATCCTGGTCAGGCCCGTTCACGACTGGCCGTTGAACGCCGCCGAAAAGGCTTCGTAGGTCTTCCGTCCGGGCGAGCCATCGGCCACGGCGAACACCACCTCGGCGAAGGCCCCGGCCTGCGCCTCCAGGGCGGAGCGGAAGAGGGCGGCGATGCGCGCCGGGTCGTTGCCATAGGTCCCGCAGCCCCAGGCGCCCAGGACCAGGGCCGGGTAGCCGTAGGCCCGGGCGATGGCCAGGACCCGGCGGATGCGGCTTTGCATCAGCCGGGCCGCGGGCTCCCGGCCCAGGCGGGGGGCGTAGGGGGCGGCGGCGGTGATGAAGCTCAGCGACCAGGGTTGATCCAGGGGCTGGCCAGCATCATCGCGGAACACCGGCACGTCCGGGGAGAGGATGGCCCAATTGGTGGCGTCCGGCTGGGGCCGGGCCTGATGGGCGGCGTACAGAGCGTCCCCCTGCAGGGTGGCGTAGAGGGCGCTGGCGCGGCACAGGGCGGATTCCTGACCGCGGTTGCCCAGGAGGAAACCGCCACCCGGCTCGATGCCGTTGCCAAATACCAGGACCAGGACGCGTGGGTGGCGCGCGCGCAGACGTCGGGCCGCGACCAGGGTGCTTTCGCTGGTCACCTGGACCCGGGTAAGGCCTTGGGCACCAAGTCCCGGACCGGGCAGGGGCGCGTCGGGCGGCAGGCTGCGCTTGGTGGCGATGGCCTGCTCGACGGCGTCCTGCCAGTCCACCGGCTGGCCGGCGGCGTTGGCATAGGTGCCGTTCAAGAGCGCGGTCATCGTCGCCTTGGCCAGCGCGGCACACTGGTCGCGGGACAGCTTGGGCACGGGTTGGCCGGCCGCGTTTGGGTCCGGGCGGTCCTGGGGCGGCAGACAGTGCAACCGGTCCGACCAGGTCTGGCGTTCGGTCAGTTCCTCCCGCCGCGCCCGGCCACCGTCGAGCTGGCGGCCCTTCAGGGCACTGGCGGATTGGTAGATGCGCTGCTTGATATCCCGCGGGCTCAGGTGGACGCGGTGGTTCTCAACCTCGGTCTCCAGGCTAACCGCCAGGGCGCGTACTTCGGCATCCTCACCGCGGTAGTGGCGCAGTTCCGCGGCCGTGTGCCGGAGCCGTTCCCGGGCGCCCGCGAGGTCGCCGTCACGGTTGCGGGCCGCTGCCTCCCGGCGTGCCTGGTGGGCCAGGAGGGCCGCCACCTGTCGCTCCACCGCGACCTCCCGGGGCTGGGCCTTGCGCCGGGCGCTGTCGACCCAGGTCCAGCGGAACACGTCAGCAGCCAGGGGCTGGTCACCCTCATTGACCTGAATCTGGAGCGGGCAGTCGCGGTCCTGGGGGCCGGCCGGGAAGCGGACCTCGACCAGCAGATCCAGAACCTGCTCGCTCACCAGATCTCCAGGGAGGAGGGTCAGGGACCGCGGACCCGTCTGGGTTCGCCAGGTGCCCAGGGCCCGGACCTGCAGATCGGCCTGCCAGGTCAGGTGCACCCGGACGTCGGCGTACACCATCTCCAGGGCATCCCCGAGTTCCCGGCCGAGGGCGATCGGGATGCCTTCGGCCCCGGCAATGTCGTGACAGGTGCCACCGCCAGCATCTGCCAGTTGGCCGAGGAGTTCCTCGTGGTAGTCGTCGCCCACGCCGAAGGTGCTGGTGCGAACGCCAAGCTGGAGCAGATGGGCGGCATGGTCGGCCAGGGTGGCGGGGGCGGTGATGCCGACGTTGGCCTGGCCGTCGGTCAGCACCAGGCAGCGGCGCAGCCGCTCAGCGCCGCCATTGTGGCCGATGAGGCCGCAGGCGGTGAGCCAGGCCTCGCCGAGGTTGGTCTGTCCCCGGGGCCGCAGGGCCGCCAAGGCCGCGGCCGCCTGCTGGCGGGCAG
>SACH01000333.1 GCA_009928645.1 Gammaproteobacteria bacterium
GCGTGAAAGTAACCGCCTCTTTCAGCGGTCGGCGAGACTGAAGACCTGCCGTGATCGTCCGTATTTGGTCCAGGGACTCGACGGGGAGACTGAGCGCGACTCAGGCCGGCACCGAAGTCCCGCGCGGCCGCCAGGCACCAGAGGAGGCCCGCGGAGAGGGCGACCAGCAGGCTGACACCATAGACGCCAAGGAGGGGGACATAGCCGGCCAGGGGACCATCCACCTGGGAATCACCGGCATTGAGCCAGGGAAAACCGGTCAACAACCAGCCCCGCAGCCATTCCAGCAAGACCCAGAGGGCGGGAAAGACCA
The DNA here is from genome assembly GCA_009928645.1 of Gammaproteobacteria bacterium. GTDB lineage: Bacteria > Pseudomonadota > Gammaproteobacteria > Chromatiales > Chromatiaceae > M0108. The sequence continues at coordinate 314 of SACH01000333.1, forward strand.
GGAGCGGACTGGCCCATGCCGCCAGACGTCCCGGCAGGCGTCCCGTCAGCCAGGCCGTCAGGCCACCCAGGAGGCCGTAGTAAAGGGCCATGGCAAGGATGAAGACCAGGGTCAGGGCATGGGCCAGCCAGACCCCCATGTTGCCAAACTCGTTGAGGCTGATGCGGATCCAGAAGATGCCGAAACCCAGCAGGCCGATACCGAAACTCCAGCCGATGAGGAAGCCCTCACCGGGTCGCCGGCCCACCAGCAGGCCATAGAGGACCGCCAGGGCCACCACCAGCGCCGGCGCCAGGCCGAAGGGCGGGAAGGCCAGCACGGCCAGGGCACCCGCGCCCACGGCGAGGAGGGCCGCCATGGACACGGCTAGCCGGGAGTCCCCGCCCTCCTTGGTGCGGAACAGGGACGGTTTCAAGCCACCTTCTCCCGGGCGGTGGCCGGCTCGAAGTCCAGGGAGGCCGAGTTGATGCAGTAGCGCAGGCCCGTCGGCCGCGGACCGTCGTCAAAGACGTGACCCAGATGGGACCCGCAGCGCGCGCAATGGACCTCGACGCGGATCATGCCGAGACTGGTATCGTGCGCGCTGGCCACCGGGGCCCCGGCGAGGGGCTGCCAGAAGCTCGGCCAGCCACTCCCGGAATCGTACTTGCGCGCCGCGTCGAAGAGGGGCGCGCCACACCCGGCGCAGCGATAGACACCGGGGTCCTTGAGGTCATGGTAACGGCCGCTGAAGGCCCGCTCGGTGCCCTTTTCCCGACAGATGCGATACTGCTCGGGCGTCAGTCGGGCACGCCACTCCGCCTCCGTCCGTTCGATAGCCTCGCTCATGTTCGTTCGCCACTCCCAAAATACCAAGGGAAACGCGGGGAGCGACCACAACCGCCGCCTGAGTCCGCCGCTTGGGGTAGTATTCTGCCAGCAACCACGCCGGCCGGCCCATCGAGTTACCGTCGACGTCGCGCCTGGTCCGTTACCGACCCGGGTGACCGCCAACGCCGGCCCAGTCCGCTACCGATCCGGGCTAGCGCCAACGCCGCCCCGGTCCGGTCCGGTAGCGACCCGGACAAGCCGCAACCTGACTGACGCTCGCGCGCCCGACCGTCGCGCCTAGCCCTTGGAACCCATCGCCACCATGCCTCCTCCTTCCCCGCCCGCCGGGACCCACCGACCTCGCCGGCAGATCCCCCGCGGCCCCTTGGTCCGCTTGATCCTGATGGTCTGCGCCATCGGGCTCTTCCTGATCGGTTACCAGTGGGGCAATCAGCGTCACTTCGGCCAGCCCCCGGCGATCGACGGCGTGCTTATCGCGCCACCTATGGCCCTGCCTGCCTTTGCCCTCGTCAACAGCGCGGGCCGGCCCTTCGGCCGCGAGCAGTTGCTCGACCACTGGACCCTCCTGGCCTTCGGGGATCCCGCCCAGGCCCGGGGCCAGTTGGCCATCCAGCGCCTGCTGGACGTCTACCATCGCCTGCCTGCCGATGCCGACCCCCGCCAACGACTGCAACTGCTCCTCGCCGCCCCGGTCCCGCGCGAGGACCTGGCCCGGGATTTCAGCCGGCTCTCGCCCGCCCTGCGGCTGGTGGCCGGCGAGGCCGGGGATCTGGGGCAACTCACCAGTCTCCTCGGGGAGCCGGTGAACCCGGGCCCCCAGAACCGGTCTACGCTCTACCTCATCACCCCCGATGCCCGACTGCTGGCCCTCTTTCCCGCCAGCCAGCCTGCTGAGGCCCTGGCCACTGACCTGACCCTCCTCGCCGACTGGCCCCTGGAGGCCCTGGAGAACCTGAATCGTGACTGAACCCGATCCCCTTCGGCCCCCGACCCGCGCACCCGCTCAGACACCCCGCGGGGCGCCCGACGCCGCCCCCGGCTGGTCCGACCGCCTCTTCGTCGGCTTGCAGTACCTGCTGCCCCAGCACCTGCTCTCGGCCCTCATGTACCGCTTCGCCCGGCTGCGCTGGCCACCCCTGAAATCCTTTCTCATCCGCACCTTCGCCCGTCATTTCCAGGTGAACATGGCGGAGGCCCGGGAGCCGGACCTGGCGGCCTATGACAGCTTCAACGCCTTCTTCACCCGCGCCCTCCAACCCGGCGCCCGCCCCCTGCCCACCGACCCCGCGGCCCTCGCCTGCCCGGCGGATGGCGCCCTGAGCCAGCATGGCGCCATCAGCGCCGACCGGCTCTTTCAGGCCAAGGGCCTGGACTATGCCCTGGACGAACTGGTGGGGGACCCCGACTGGGCCAGGCGTTTCGTGGGCGGCAGCTTCGCCACCATCTACCTCTCCCCCCGGGACTATCACCGGGTGCACATGCCGGCGACCGGCCGCCTGCGGGAGATGATCCATGTCCCCGGCCGCCTGTTCAGCGTCAACCGCGCCACCGCCCGCCTGGTGCCCCGCCTCTT
>SACH01000334.1 GCA_009928645.1 Gammaproteobacteria bacterium
TTGAAAAGCCCACAGCCCCCCTTGCAGGGGTCTGTTTTGCAAAGTTTTTAATGACGCTGCGGTTCGAATCAGAGACCCGTTCGTAAGGGGATTAAGACGCCCCAATCGGCCGCGACGGCGGCCTTGACGGCCGTTCGAATCAGAGACCCGTTCGTAAGGGGATTAAGACCGTTGGCAAGCTGGCGAGTAGCATCCCCAGCTTTGTTCGAATCAGAGACCCGTTCGTAAGGGGATTAAGACCTCGAACCGGGTGACTTCTTCCCATTCGAGTCGGTTCGAATCAGAGACCCGTTCGTAAGGGGATTAAGACGTGATCTGTCCGGACTCGATTTGATTGAGCGCATCGGTTCGAATCAGAGACCCGTTCGTAAGGGGATTAAGACTGACAAGCCGCGAACACTGCGCGCACTGTTGCGGGTTCGAATCAGAGACCCGTTCGTAAGGGGATTAAGACGGTTGGCAGCGGCTTCCATGTTGTAGACGTCTGGTTCGAATCAGAGACCCGTTCGTAAGGGGATTAAGACGTGCCGGGGCTTCGTAGAACATACTATTCTCCGTGTTCGAATCAGAGACCCGTTCGTAAGGGGATTAAGACGGTTGTAGGCGATCACGCCTGCGAGGCACGGAATGGTTCGAATCAGAGACCCGTTCGTAAGGGGATTAAGACTTCCACGAGATTGCCTGTACGGCAATCACGTTCGGTTCGAATCAGAGACCCGTTCGTAAGGGGATTAAGACGCGATCGAAAGTGTGCGAGCAACCGCGATAGTGCGTTCGAATCAGAGACCCGTTCGTAAGGGGATTAAGACAAAGAAAATCCGCAGTATCGCGGTACTGCGACTGGTTCGAATCAGAGACCCGTTCGTAAGGGGATTAAGACGGTCAAGCGATCGAGAATTGTCATTTTGTCCAGGTTCGAATCAGAGACCCGTTCGTAAGGGGATTAAGACGCTGGAAGCCGTTTACCCGGCACGCGAAAATTGGGTTCGAATCAGAGACCCGTTCGTAAGGGGATTAAGACAAGGTCCTGTAGCCCTCTTCGTCTTCGTAAACGGTTCGAATCAGAGACCCGTTCGTAAGGGGATTAAGACCCGTCAAGATTTGACGGACTCGCTTATCCCGCGAGAGTTCGAATCAGAGACCCGTTCGTAAGGGGATTAAGACTGGTGGCCCGGTTAGACTTTACAGAATCCTTGTAGTTCGAATCAGAGACCCGTTCGTAAGGGGATTAAGACGGGTTCTTCCTCACCAGATTGGCTTGGTGGCTCAGTTCGAATCAGAGACCCGTTCGTAAGGGGATTAAGACGGTGACCTTGGACTTGGTGACGCGTGCTTTGCGGGTTCGAATCAGAGACCCGTTCGTAAGGGGATTAAGACGTCCACAACCGCCTGGAAATACGCCGTCAAGGCTTGTTCGAATCAGAGACCCGTTCGTAAGGGGATTAAGACCATGGTTGCACCTTTCGGGCTGGCAAACCACGCACCGTTCGAATCAGAGACCCGTTCGTAAGGGGATTAAGACAGCTTGATCCGTCGATCCCTAGTCGCGTCGGATTCGTTCGAATCAGAGACCCGTTCGTAAGGGGATTAAGACGGCTAAGGTTCAAGATGTTCACTAGGGCAGTACGTTCGAATCAGAGACCCGTTCGTAAGGGGATTAAGACGTCTTTATTGGGCTAAACCCGAGCGATTCGCATGTTCGAATCAGAGACCCGTTCGTAAGGGGATTAAGACCAGCTGCACCGAGCCAGCTGCACCGAGCCAGCTGTTCGAATCAGAGACCCGTTCGTAAGGGGATTAAGACCTTGGTGGCGGTCTTGGTGGCGGTCTTGGTGGCGTTCGAATCAGAGACCCGTTCGTAAGGGGATTAAGACCTCGACATTGAAAGGGGTCAAGTAAGCCTTGCTGTGTTCGAATCAGAGACCCGTTCGTAAGGGGATTAAGACGATGACAGGGAATTCTTTTCCCCGTAAACCTTGGTTCGAATCAGAGACCCGTTCGTAAGGGGATTAAGACAATCAGTTTGGCGTTCTCATACCGAAGCGATGCGTTCGAATCAGAGACCCGTTCGTAAGGGGATTAAGACTGGTGGTGCTGGTGCTCATGTTGTGCTCGCGGGTGTTCGAATCAGAGACCCGTTCGTAAGGGGATTAAGACATCTTGACCGCAGTATTGTTGAACTTGCGTTGGAGTTCGAATCAGAGACCCGTTCGTAAGGGGATTAAGACGCACTCATTGCCTCCAAGATGTCGTCGAAATGTTCGAATCAGAGACCCGTTCGTAAGGGGATTAAGACAACTTACCCTTGATGCGGGCAATGTTGCCCGCGTTCGAATCAGAGACCCGTTCGTAAGGGGATTAAGACTCTGGCCATTCAACACGTAGTCAATCGCTAGGCGTTCGAATCAGAGACCCGTTCGTAAGGGGATTAAGACGCTTTGCGGGCGACGACGGACAGACAGCCAGAGTTCGAATCAGAGACCCGTTCGTAAGGGGATTAAGACAGTCCGAGGCGATCGAGTATGCGGAAACCGCGTTCGAATCAGAGACCCGTTCGTAAGGGGATTAAGACCTCCCAAGCGTAGCAGTTCATCGACGGCGAATCGTTCGAATCAGAGACCCGTTCTTAAGGGGATTAAGACGAGTGTTTCGCAAGCTTGCGAATCCGGTGTCTCGGTCACGGTAGTGTCAGGATGGCCTCTCG
>SACH01000335.1 GCA_009928645.1 Gammaproteobacteria bacterium
TAAGTTCATGGCGAAGCTCGTTTTTCCCATTGACGGCCGCCCCGCGACGATGATGAGGTCGGAGGGCTGGAGGCCGGAGGTCATCTCGTCGAAGTCGGCAAAGCCGGTGGGCAGGCCGGTGATGGGCTCGTTGCGCTGGAAGAGGATCTCGATGCGCTCGACGGCCTTGCCCAAGAGGCTGCGCAGGGGCTGGAAGCCGCCGCCGCCGCGCTGTTCCTGTTCGGCGATCTCGAAGACGCGGCGCTCGGCCTCGTCGAGCAGCTCCGCCACCTCCCTCCCTTCGGTATTGAAGGCGATGTCGCTGATGCCGGTGCCGACGGAGATGAGCTGGCGTAGCACCGAGCGCTCGCGCACGATCTTGGCGTAGGCCTTGACGTTGGCGGCGCTGGGGGTGCCGGTGGCGATGACGCCCAGGTAGGGCAGGCCCCCGGCGTCCTCGAGTTGGCCGGTTCGCTCCAGCCATTCCGCCAGGGTGACGACGTCGAAGGGCTGGTCGCGGGCGGCCAGGTCGCGGATGGCGGCGAAGATCAGGCGATGCTCGCGGCGGTAGAAATCCCCATCGTTGACCTTGTCCGCCACCGAATCCCAGGTCTGGTTGTCGAGCATGAGGCCGCCGAGGAGCGATTGCTCGGCCTGGAGGGAGTGCGGCGGGACGCGCAGCGGGTCCCCTGAGGGCAAGTCCAACTCAGGATAGGGCGGGTCGTAAGGGTCTGACATGCGGTGCTCGGGCGTTGGCGAGGCGGGACCCTCTGTCACCGGTGCCGTCGGTTGCCTTTCACGGCAGGCATCAGGATATGCTGGGGGAGGCCGGCCCCGGGTCAGGGAAGCCCGGGGCCGGACGGCGGACTTAGAAGGTATCCATTTACTGGTTCCCGATTGGCGCCCGAGGAGGCTTTCTCAATTCGGGAAGTAGGTGATAGACAGTTTCTTAGCTCGCGGGGACGATCTCGATCTTGAGGGTGGCGTTGATCTCGGGATGGAGATGCACGCCGACCTCGTAATGGCCGGTGGCACGGAAGGGGCCGGTGGGCAGCCGCAGCTCCTGCTTGGAGAGCTTGATGCCCATGGCGGTTGCGGCCTCGGCGATGTCGGCGGCGCCAACGGAGCCGAAGAGGCGGCCCTCGTCACCGGCCTTGCGGGCGACGGTAACGGAGCGGCCATCAAGGGTCTCGCGGCGTTCGTCGGCAATGGCATAGGCCTCGGCGGCCTGCTGCTCCAACTCGGCGCGGCGCTCCTCGAAGTGCTTGAGATTGTCAGCCGTCGCCGGCACGGCATAACCTTTCGGGATCAGATAGTTGCGTCCGTAACCGGCGCGAATGTCGATCTTTTCCCCCAGATTGCCGAGATTGGCGACCTTTTTCAGCAGGATGATTTCCACTTGGGTACCCCCAGTTCGATTTTTCAGTTGTCGCGGACAGCGCCAGCGGGCAGCGGGGTCCACAATGCCTGGCGAGCCGCCCTTGGGCGGTCGCCGTCAGTTCAGTTGGTATCGGCCGGACGCGGACGGACCCGTGAGCGTACATCCACCCAGATATCGGCCAGACCCAGACCGGCCGTCAGGACCTGGGCATGGGGCATGGCCAGCAGATACAAGGCATAGACGCCGACGAGCCAACCCCGGCTGGCTTGCCGGGCCTTCACCAGCCAATGGATCAGGGCCAACCCCTGGAGCAGGAGCAGCGGCGTGATCAGGATCAGCAAGTCCGCCGCCCACTGGTTATCCTGATCCAGCAGCAGCCATGCCAGCAGCGCCATGCCCAGCACCCCGACGCCGCGACTCAGGCGCAACTCGCGAAATTCACTGCCGAATCCGCCTGGATTGTAGAGCAGGGCCTGCCACCAGCGGCCGAGAAAGAGGGAGAGAATGGCCTGGAAATAGAAGGCCGCGGCAAAGGCCCCGGTCATCCAGCGCGCCACCTCGGCGATCAGGGCCTGGCTGCCGGCCTCCGTGGTCAGCCCGCCCTCGATCAGACCCTGCCGTACCGGCTCCATCATTTCGGTCCAAAATTGGCCGGGATCGCCCATGCCGACCCGCAGGCCCACCACGATCAGCAGGCCCATGAGGCTGGCCAGGCTCACCGCCAGGGGCTGGGACCGGGTGTTGCGTAACACCAGGGCCAGCACCCAGACGGGGAGCCAGAGCGCCAGGGCGAAGCCGAGGGCCGGTGCCGGGCTGCCCAGGGCGGCGAAGGCGAAGAGGCCGCTGGCCAACCCCGCGAAGGCACCGACGATCAGACCCTCCACCGGCCCCAGCCGCAAGGTCGCCAGGGCCACGGTCGCCGAGCTCAGCATTCCCGCCAGGGGAAAGAGCAGCGACAGCACCGCGAAGACCGCGGCCACCAGCGCGGCCTGGGAGCGGCCGCGCATGATGAAGGTGGCAAGTCCTAACATGATAGGGTCAGACGTCCGGTCAGGCCGGCAATGGTGAGGCCAGGCCTCAGGCCGGTCGGGACTGGATCAATGGCCGTCGGAGTAGGGCAGCAGGGCCAGAAAGCGGGCCCGCTTCACCGCCAGGGCCAGTTGGCGCTGGTATTTGGCGGAGGTCCCGGTGATGCGGCTGGGCACGATCTTGCCGGACTCGCTCACGTAGGCCTTGAGCAGGTTGAGATCCTTGTAGTCGATCTCGTTGATGCCCTCGGCGGTGAAGCGGCAGTAGCGCTTGCGGCGGAAAAACTTTGACATGGCAACCTCTTATTCCAGCTC
>SACH01000336.1 GCA_009928645.1 Gammaproteobacteria bacterium
GACCAGGATCGTGATGATGAAGGTCTTGGCGAAGGTGCTGGTCCCCGTCAGGGTTTCGATACGCAGGGTACGATACTCTACGAACGCCAGCACCCCCATGAAGAGCTTCGTCACGATCAGGGACAGCAGGCTCAGTTGCAGCAGGAAGAGGACCCAGGCCATCAGCCGCAACTCATAGGCAGGCAATTCCGGGATATACCGCTGGGCCAAGGCCCAGGTCCCTTGCTCCAGGGCGGCCAGGATCCCGACCAGCCATCCCGCCCAGCTACAGGTCAGGGTCTGGCTCTGTTCGGCAAAGGCCTGCTCGGCGGCCTGGTGCCAACTCATCTGGCGTAGATCGGGCGCGCCGACGAGGAAGAAGCTCAGCAGAAAAAAGGCCACCGTCAGCAGCGCGAAATTACTGAGCGACAAGGGCCAGCGCCGCACGAACACCCCCAGCATCTCGGGGTGGACCTGACTCCGGGCCCGCCGCTGGTACTGGTGGTACAGGAGGGCGAGCAAGACCGCATCAACAAAGAGCAGGGTCCATTCCGGGGCCGTGAGGCGGACACCAAGCGCCAGCAGCAGGAGGGCGAACACCAGCGCCGGGATCACCCGCAGGGCGGTACCCAAGCGGCCACGCCACAGCATCCGCCGCGTCAGGCATCCCTCCACGGTCGCGCCGGTCAGGATCAACCGGCGCTGGTACAGGAACGATTCGCTAAGGGCCAACCACAGCGGATAGGCCAGCACCAGGACGGGAAGGGGGAGCAACCAGCAGGGCGCCACCCGAGCAAGCTCGACCAGCAGCAACAGACCCAGGGCCGTCAGGGTGAGCCAGAGCAGGCCTGACCAGAACGGCAGTGGTGGGGGTGGCGAGGCAGGTGAGGTGTCTAGAGTCATGGCCTTGAATGAATGAACTCATTTGCTTTGAACAGGGACCACCAAAACCGTCTTGGTTAATGTTTGATCCCCAGCTTATTGAAGAGACGCCGCAATTCCACCTCTAGCCGGTTCTGGTCCACCAGAATACGGGTGATGCGGTTGTCCTTGGGCAACACGCCATGCGCCAGGCCGTTGCGGATATTCTTCAGCAGGCGGAAGTCCTCCTGCTGGCTCAGGGTTTCCCGGGCGACGTCACGATCATCCCAGTTGTTGATGTCGCCAGCCGCCCGCCTGGTTTCGGCACTCACGGCCGATTCCAGCCCAAAGATCGCCGCGCGCAGGTAATCGCCCCGTTCCAGATATTGCCAGGCCAGGTTGTTCTCCCACTTCGCCCGGTCCTGGCCCTTGATCCAGGTCAGCCGCTGTTCCAGGTCATCGCGGAACAACTCCGCCGCGGCATCCTGCGGCGGGTAGCGGTCCTCCCGGCTAAACCAACCCCCCAGCGCCTCCCGGGCCTTGGTGCTGTTGCTGGTGCGCTCAAAGAAGGCGGCCTCCCGCAGCAGCCGGCTGCCGGGGCCGAGCAGCTCGGCAAAGACCCCATAATCCCCATCCTTGTCATAGGTATGCAGGGCCTGGAGCCAGTCGGCGATGCTCAGCAGCCCCACCAGGTTATGCACCGGCGCCTCGCCGGTGTCGGGGTCATAGGCCCCATACCAGATCCCGGCGATCTGGGCCTGGCGGACAATGCGCAGATGCAGGGCGGACAGGACCCCCAGCATCGGCAGGTGGCGGAAGCCATGGGTGACATCCAGATGAACCTCGTCGCCCCCCGCCACGTGCGCCGCCATCAGGCGCAACAACTCCACCTGCTCGGCGGCATCGCGAGCATAGGGAATGATTTCCAGCCAGACCTCGCACCCCAGGCGTTCCGCCAGCAGCGGGGTCAGCGGCCGCAGGTGTTCCGGGGTCACGGCCATGTCCTGCACCGCCTCCACCAGGGCCAGGCGGGCCTCCTCGCCCTCGCGGCCGAAGGGCAGGTCCCCCTCGAACAGGTGGTCCCACATGCTGCCGCGGGTGCCCATGATCACCAGACGCCGGGCACCCAGGCGCCGCTGCAGGGGCCAGCCAAAGAAGGCTGACGGCGCCGTGGGCGCGCCGTCGCCGAAGTCGTACCGGGTGACCCGGTAACCGTTCTGGTCCTTCGGGACCCGGCCCAGAAAGGTCAGTAACACGCTGGACATGCCTTCGTTCCTCCGGTGGTGTTGGGGCCGGGACGGGGCTTAACCCCCTGGCGCAGGGCCTCAAGTTGCTGGCGGCGTTTTTGTTCCTGCTTCTCCCGCTTCCTGCGGTCCCCGCCCGAGTCAGCCCAGCCGATGCAGTCATCCGTGGCTTCCAGGCGGTCGGCCAGCTCGACGCGCGCCGCCGCCTCCAGACCCTGGCCCCTCTCGAACAGCTGGTTGATGAGGGATTTAATCGCCTCCAGCAGCTTGTTGCGCGGTGGACGTCGTCGCTGACGATCTGGCGGTACTCGGCGAGGAAGGCCTGGTCGAGGCCCTCGGCCCCCCGGCGGACGAAGCCCTTGCCCTGGCACTGGCGCCGGGCCATCAGGCTGTAGAAGGCCAGGTCGACCGGGGGCAGCTCCACCAGCTCACCCGCGGCGGTCAGGCGCCGGTGGGGCAGGTCGATGACCAGCTCGGGGGGCAGCAGGGCGCGTTGGGCGGCGGCGACGGTCTGGCCGAAGCTGGCGGCGCCGGTCAGGAGGCGATTGTTGAGTTCGTCGCGCAGGCGGACGAAGGGGATCTCCGCCAGGGTGACCTGGGCGTCACGGGTGTCGGCCA
>SACH01000337.1 GCA_009928645.1 Gammaproteobacteria bacterium
AGCAGGCATGAGCAAAGGCGCAAGGATATTGAGCGATGTTATAAAAGGAACGTATCAAATGAACTCGGCTCAACAACCAAGGTAACAAAGTAGTACTAAACGCACCTACATCGATGCCAATCTGCTCATTGCGGCTTGGCATGGAAAAGACGATGCCGGATTCAAGGCCCTTGAGATTCTGGATGATCCGACGCGTCACCTGGTCGTGAGTGACGCCCTGTGGTTGGAGGTGATGCCAAAACCGCTATTCTTCAGGAACGAGCTGGAGATTGAGGTTTTTCACGATATTTTCGGGCGCGCTGAGCACGTCCGCTGGCAACTACCCGTGCTGGAACAGGCAGGGGCTTTGGCTCAACGTCATGGCCTGGCGGCGATGGACGCTATCCATATCGCCATCGCCATCAATGCCCATGTGGATGAATTCGTTTCGGGCGAAAAGCCGGACAAGCCCATGTTTCGCGTCACCGAAATCCCCATGCGTTCCTTGCGTGGAACAACGCCATGATTCTCGGGATCAGGCCATGAGCATCGCCGAATTCATCCGTGAAAGCGTCCTGCGCCCGCGCTGAAACAGGCCGGTTGCCTGGTGGTGTACGACCCCGACCAGCGCCATCGCGAGCAGTGCCACGACCTGGCCGGTGACAAGGTGCGGGTGGTGGATGCCTCGGTGAGCAGCATTGAAAGCCGCGAGGCCGCGCTCCTGGCCCTGCGCGAGGTGGGACAGCCCCAGTCCCCCCTGGAAGGGGTCCTGATCTATGTGCCGGTCAAGCGCCCCGAAACCGACGAGCAGAAGCAGATCGATCCCTTTGCCCTCTATGCCGAATGCGGCGCGGTCTTCCCCTTTGACGATGGCGATGACTACCTGAGCCTGTGCCTGCGCGCCCGACCGGACCACGCCACCGCGATCCGCCAGGTGTTCGCCCGCTCCCCCGCCGGGCCGAGCTTCGCCGTCATCGACGCCATCGGCGGCGGCGTGAGCTGGCCCCAGCTCCGGGCGACGCTGGGGGTGGAATCGGGCCGAGAGATCCTCGCCGCGCTGCTGGCGCCCAATGCCCTCCAGACCAAGGCGCTCAAGGCGCAGGAGGGCTGGGCCCAGGAGGCACGCGACTTCCTCCGCACCACCCTGGGCCTGAACCTCAAGACCCGCGGCAAGACCTGGTCCGCCCTGGTGGACGAGCTGTGGCGTTTTGTGCTGTTCAGCGAGTTCGTGTTCGATCTGCCCGCCGCCTTGCCCGCCCCCCTGCAGGGCGTGCCGCAGGCCCCCCGGGAATCGCGGCCGATCATCGAGGATGTCTGCGACCGGCTGCGTGGCGACCCGAAAACCAGCGCCACCTACATCGAGCGGGCCGAGGCCAGCGAGGCGGAACTCAACCTGCGGGAGCTGTGCGGCGCCATCGACGACCTGGGCGAGCGCGACACCTTCCCCTTCGAGGAGCGGACCTTCCTGCGCGCCGCCATCCAGGGCCTCGCCAGCGGCGACACGGACGCCACCCGCCGCGTCCTGAGCCGGCAACAAAACTCCGTGTGGCTGGGCAAGGGCGAAAGCCAGGCCCAGTGGGACCTGATCCGCGCCGGCCTGAGCCTGGTGGAGGTCTGTGAGGACGGCGAGCGCCAGTTGCCGGCCCACAGCCGCTCCCAGGCCGAGCTGCTCGATTTCTACCTGGGCAGTCTGCGCGAAGCCGACCGGCTGCAACGCGAGTTCGAGCAGGCCGCGGGGGACTTCCTCGACCCCTACGGCCTGCTGCGGGACGTGATCGACCCGGCCCGGGCGCGCTATCGCCGTCTGGCGGAGAAGGTGCAAGGCCTGTTCGTGCGGCACCTCGAAGGGGCGGGCTGGCCGCCCGCCGGGCGCCTGGCCAATGCCGAGGTCTTCGATGGCCTGGTGGCGGACCGCCTCAAGGAACGCGGCTACCGGGTGGCCTACCTGCTGGTGGACGCCCTGCGCTACGAGCTGGGCGTGGCCCTGGAAAAGCTGCTGGCGGAGGATGGACCGGTGGAGCTGCGCGCCGCCTACGCGCAACTGCCGACCATCACCCCGGTGGGCATGGCCAGTCTGCTGCCCGGTGCCCGGGCTGGCCTGACCCTGACGCTGGAGAACGACGCCCTCGTGCCCAAGCTGGCGGGGGTGCCCCTGAACAACGTCTCCCAGCGCCTGAACGTCCTGGCCCAGCGCTACGGTGACCGCTTCGCCGAACGGCCACTCAACGACTTCGTGCGCGGCAAGCCCAGCCTCGCGCCGACCGTCGACCTGCTGGTCCTACGCTCCACCGAGATCGACAGCCAGCTCGAAAGCAACCCGGAGACGACCCTTGGCCTGATCCCCGGCACCCTCAAGCTGATCCGCGTGGCGCTGCACAAGCTGCGCGGCCTGGGCTTCCAGGAGGCGGTCATCGTCACCGATCACGGCTTCTTCCTCAACGCCCAGGCCGAGGCGGGGGATGTCTGCGTCAAGCCCCAGGGCACCTGGCCGGTGAACGCCCACGACCGCCTACTGCTGGGGGCCGGCACGGGCGATAGTCACAGCCTGGTGGTCAGCGCGGACAAGGTCGGCATCCGGGGCGATTTCGCCCAGGTGGCCATGCCGCGCAGCATGGCGCCCTACCGTCAGATCTCCTGATCTCCAGGATTTCAATGTGACCCCGGCTCGGAAAAATGGGGCGCCCACGTATGGGCGTCGCAGTGGCGGGGAATTGGTTGCCAG
>SACH01000066.1 GCA_009928645.1 Gammaproteobacteria bacterium
AGCGCGGTTGGCCGCACTGAAACAGGGCACCGTGCCAGCATTTCCGGTGAGCCCGCTGGTATGCGACGGTGAGTATGTCGAACTCAAGATCGAGGGTGAGTACAGCTCACTCACACTTGGCTGGTGGACGATTGCCCCTGAAGGAGCTGAAGGCGTTTCCGAGTTCGCGGATTGGCTGCGTGAGACGGCCCTGGGCAGTGAAGAAGAAGGAAGTGATGAATGATTGAGACAGTCATCAAGCCTGGCTGGCGACAAGTGAAGTTCGGCGACGTGGTGCGCCTCTCGAAAGCCCGCAGCCAGGATCCGCTGGCCGACGGCTACGAGCGCTATGTCGGTCTGGAGCATCTTGAACCGGGCGATTTGCGCATCCGTACTTGGGGAAATGTCGCCGACGGCGTCACCTTCACCAGCGTTTTCAAGCCCGGACAGGTGCTGTTCGGCAAGCGCCGCGCCTACCAGCGCAAGGTGGCTGTGGCGGATTTTGCCGGAGTGTGCTCGGGTGACATCTACGTGTTGGAGACCAAGGATCCGCAGGTATTGCTGCCGGAGTTGCTGCCGTTCATTTGTCAGACTGATGTCTTCTTCGATCATGCGGTGGGCACATCGGCGGGTTCATTGAGTCCGCGTACCAACTGGAAAAGTTTAGCGGATTTCGAGTTTGCGCTTCCGTCAGTCGAAGATCAGCGTGCAATCCTTGAGCTCCTAAAGGCAGCAGAAGCGTGTGCAATAGCGTATGAGGAGGCAAAACATTTACACGAGCAGCTACTCTCGTCCTTTATACAAGAATCATTTTCGCGCTTTGATGAGCAACATGAGCATCGGCCGTGTAACGACTTGATGGACAAGATCACGGTGGGAATCGTGGTCAAACCAGCCGATCTTTATGTTGCCGCTGGGAAAGGTGTGCGCGCACTTAGATCTCTGAACGTGTTACCGGGGCGCTTTGTGCTGGATGAGGTAGTCGAGATCAGCGTGGAAGGCCACGCAGCGCATCAGAAGTCGGCGTTGAGCGCTGGAGACATCGTGATCGTCAGAACTGGTCGGCCCGGTGATGCTGCCGTTGTTACGCCTGAATTGGCAGATAAAAACTGCATTGACCTTATTGTCGCCAAGCCAGGGCCATCGGTAAGCGCGGACTACGTGGTCGCCTTTCTCAATTCACAGTTTGGGCGTCGGATTTTTACATCGGGAACAACAGGGACTGCACAACAGCACTTCAACGTCGGCGAGTTCTCAAAACTCAAGCTACCCGTTCCGCCGATTGAAGTGCAGCGTGAATTTGTTTCGAGGCTTTATCAGCTTAGGACGCCTGCCAAAGCAGTTTTTGAGCGACTTCGAGAAGCGCGTAGAACGAAGGCAATGGTGCTTTCGTCATCGATCTGTGGAGCATGACTTCTATGGCGTTTACCGAATCCAACACCGTCGAAGCCTACGTCCGGGACCTGCTCGCTGGCCCCATCAAGGCTCTTTCTCCCAACACCATCCAGGAGCCCCCCGCCAACTACGGCCCCAACCCCAAAGGCATCGGCTGGCACTACGCCGCCCCTGCCGACGTGCCGCGTCAGATCCAGGACGTCTTGGTCGAGCCCTGGCTGCGCGAGGCCCTGCTCCGCCTGAATCCCGAGATTGCCGCCCAGCCCGACCGCGCCGACGAGGTGCTCTACAAGTTGCGGGCCATCGTGTTGTCGGTGCGCGCGGATGGCCTGATTCGCGCCAACGAGGAGATGACGGCCTGGATGCGCGGCGAGCGCTCCATGCCCTTCGGCGTCAACCATGAGCATGTGCCGGTGCGGCTGATCGACCTGGATGACCTGTCGCAAAACCAGTACATCCTCACCCAGCAGTTCAGCTACCGCGCCGGCCCCACCGAGCGCCGGGCCGACCTGGTGTTGTTGGTCAACGGCCTGCCGCTGGTGCTGATCGAGGCCAAGACGCCGGTCAAGAAGTGCATCAGTTGGGTGGATGGCGCGGTGCAGGTGCGCGACGACTATGAGAAATTCGTGCCGGAGCTGTTCGTCTGCAACGTCTTCTCGGTGGCCACCGAGGGCAAGGCCTACCGCTATGGCGCCATCGGCCTGCCGGTTAAGGACTGGGGCCCCTGGCATCTGGAGGGCGCTGGCGAGGAGGCTCAAGACCATCCGCTGCAATCGCTTAAGCGGTCGGCCGAGAGCATGTTGCGCCCCCAGGTGGTGCTGGACATGTTGGGCAGCTTCACCCTGTTCGCCACCGACAAGAAGAAGCGCCGCATCAAGATCATCTGCCGCTATCAGCAATACGAGGCGGCGAACAAGATCGTCGCGCGGGTGCTGGCGGGCTACCCCAGGAAGGGCCTGATCTGGCACTTCCAGGGCTCGGGCAAGTCGCTGCTGATGGTGTTCGCCGCCCAGAAGCTGCGCCTGCACGCCGGGCTGAAGAACCCCACGGTGCTGATCGTGGTGGACCGCATCGATCTGGATACCCAGATTACCGGCACCTTCACCGCCACCGACATCCCCAACCTGGAGAAGGCCGACAGCCGGGAGAAGCTGCGGCAACTGCTGGCCCAGGACGTGCGCAAGATCATCATCACCACGATCTTCAAGTTCGGCGAGGCCGACGGCGCCCTGAACACGCGCGGCAACATCATCGCCCTGGTGGACGAGGCGCACCGCACGCAGGAAGGCGACCTGGGCCGCAAGATGCGCGCGGCCCTGCCCAATGCCTTTCTGTTTGGCCTGACCGGCACGCCGATCAACCGCGCCGACCGCAACACCTTCTATGCCTTTGGGGCGGACGAGGACGAGAAGGGTTATCTGAGCCGCTATGGTTTCGAGGAATCGATCCGCGACGGCGCCACCCTGAAGCTGCATTTCGAGCCCCGGCTGATCGACCTGCACATCGACAAGGCCGCCCTGGACGCGGCCTATAAGGACCTGACCGGCGGCCTGTCGGACCTGGACAAGGACAACCTCGCCAAGACCGCGGCCAAGATGGCGGTGCTGGTGAAGACGCCGGAGCGCATCCGCAGGATCTGCGCGGACATCGTCCAGCACTACCAGGGCAAGGTGGAGCCCAACGGTTTCAAGGGCCAGATCGTCACCTTCGACCGGGAGTCGTGCCTGCTGTTCAAGGCCGAGTTGGACAAGCTACTGCCGCCCGAGGCCACGGACATCGTGATGTCGGTGCAGGGCGCGGATAAGAAGGAGCACCCGGAGTACGCGCCCTATGATCGCGGCCGCGACGAGGAAGAGCGCCTGCTGGACCGCTTCCGCGACCCGGCGGACCCCCTGAAGCTGATCATCGTCACCGCCAAGCTGCTGACGGGCTTCGACGCGCCCATCCTGCAGGTGATGTACCTGGACAAGCCGCTGCGGGACCACACCCTGTTGCAGGCCATCTGCCGGGTGAACCGCACCTATTCCGAGCAGAAGACCCACGGCCTGATCGTGGACTACCTGGGCATCTTCGATGACGTGGCGGCGGCGCTGGAGTTCGATGACCAGAGCGTCAAGCAGGTGGTCAGCAATATCCAGGAGCTGAAGGACAAGCTACCGGAGGCGATGCAGAAATGCCTGGCGTTCTTCGTTGGCTGTGATCGCACCCTCCAGGGCTACGAGGGACTGATTGCCGCCCAGCAGTGCCTGCCCAACCACGAGGTGCGCGACCACTTTGCCGGCGAGTACAGCGTGCTCAACACGATTTGGGAGGCGTTGTCGCCGGACACCGTGCTGGGTCCCCACGAGCCGGACTACAAGTGGCTGTCGCAGGTGTACCAGTCGGTGCAGCCGTCCAGCGGCCACGGCAAGCTGATCTGGCATTCACTCGGGGCCAAGACCATCGAGCTGATCCATCAGAACGTGCATGTGGACGCGGTGCGGGATGACCTCGAAACCCTGGTGCTGGATGCCGATCTGCTGGAGGCGGTGTTGTCGAACCCCGATCCGAAGAAGGCCAAGGAGATCGAGATCAAGCTCAAGCGCCGGCTGCGCGGTCACGCCGGCCATCCCAAGTTCAAGGAGCTGTCGGAACGGCTCGATGCCCTGAAGGACCGTTTCGAGTCCGGTCAGATCAACAGCGTAGAGTTCCTGAAGCAGTTGCTGGAGATCGCCAAGGAGACCCTGCAAGCCGAGAAGGAGGTCCCGCCCGAGGAGGACGAGGATCGCGGCAAGGCGGCGCTGACCGCGCTGTTCAACGAGGTCAAGACCCCGGACACGCCCATCATTGTCGAGCGGGTGGTGACCGACATCGACGAGATCGTGCGGCTGGTGCGCTTCCCCGGCTGGCAGGGCACCCAGGCCGGTGAACGGGAAGTGAAGAAGGCCCTGCGCAAGGCCCTGTTCAAGTACAAGCTACATGCGGATGAGGAGCTGTTTGACAAAGCTTTCAGCTACATACGGCAGTATTACTAAGGGAGGCGGGGATGTTTCCAGATCAGCCAGGAACTGTTCGAGCTGGCCGACCAGGCGCTGTATGCCGCCAAGTTCATCGCCAAATTGATCCATAAACACCGGTGGGTGGCCTGGATTGGTCTGCTCATCATCGCCTACGTCGCGGTGGACATGATCGTCCGCGGCATGATGCAGGCGGCCGCGGCGATGAGCTAAAGCCCATCCCTCCCGTCTTCCGGGTCAGAGCGAGATCACCAGGCGGATCCCGGCCACGGCCAGGTCGGGATAGCTGCGGGGGGGGAAATCGTTCTGGCCGGGATTGACCACATATTGAAAGAAGGGCTGGATTTTCAGCCAGGGATTCACCACCGCTTGATGGGTCAGCTCCAGGAAGGCCTCATGACTCGGGATGGCGAAATCGGGCTCCGCGGAAGGATCCAAGGTCCGGATGAAGGCGGCGTAGTCCGGGCTCATCTCCATCCAGGTGAACCCGATCCCGGTGCGGTCCAGGGGCCGTCCCGGGAGGAGTCCGGTGTAGGCCAGGCCGGCATCCACCAGCCAGTGGGCGATGTTGCGCTCGGTCTGTGGATTGATCGTCAGGGTGCCGAACAGATTGAGTCCTCGACTGCGGGTATCGCTCTCATGCCAGAGGGGCCGGTCCAGGGAGAAATAGAGGGCGTAATTGCCCCTGAGCGCTTGTGGATCATCCTCATCGGCGTCCCGGGGTTCCCCGGTGACGCGGCTGGTGTAACTGTCAAAGTCGCCGGAGTGATACCAGGCCCCGAGTTTATAGGCATGGGGCAAGCTGTCCTCCTGACCAGCCTCCGGGTCGTAAGCGAATTCCAGGAAGGTCAGGGCACCCTGGCCGATGGGAAAACGCAGCCCGTTGGTATTGCCTGCGGGGTCATTACCGGTGGGGCTGCCATTGAACACCGCGGTCTGGAGGGTCCACTCCGGCACCGGCCGCAGCATCAGTTGCACGGCCGGAACCGGATAGGGATAGGTCGGCCCCGAGCCGGGGAGATTGGCGGACCAACTGCCGAGCCAGCCCCAACTGCCGTTGATGAAGAAATCCGCGGAACGCAGGATATTGTAGTTGAGGTCGCCTTCGATCTGTCCCACCTTGAGCGCCAGCCGGCCGTCGAACCACTCCTGTTGCAACCACAGCTCGGCGAGCTTGGTGACGGCGGGGCTGTACTCGATGTTGGTCGGGGAGAGATAACCTCTCAGGCCACTGGGGGTGGTGATGCCCTCCCCCTGAATGACGTAAGCCGAGACATTGAAGCTGGCGCCTGGCCAACCCATCAGCCGCGCCAGATCGACGTTGAGATCCGGGAACAGCAGGCCGTCGAAATAACCCCCCTGCTCATTCCCCCCGGTATTGACCATGAAATCGGCAAGTTGCGTGACCTCAAGGGTAACGCCGGCTTCCCTGAGCCGTTGGCGGACGCCCTGCCAGTCACCGGTCAAGGTTGCCGATTGGGAGGCATCCTCGGGGGGCGGGTAATCGGTATGCGCCGCAAGGGGAGTGGCCCGCACCAGGATGAAGGCCAACCAGAACCACTTTATCGCCTGACCAAGGGCACCCATTACCATCGCCCGCCATTCGCCACCGCCTTGCTTGCAAAATTCCCCTTCTCTTCCTTGGTGAACAGGAAGTTGCCGCCAAAGACAGCGAAAAGGATACCCCCTGCCCCCGCCAGAACCCGCTCCTGCATCGTGGGCGAGGCTCGCACCGAGGTGGGCGGCCAAGGGGGTGAGGACGCGGAAGGCTGCGACGGACCCGAGCAGCGGGATAAGTTTCGACAATTTCACCCCGCGCGTCCACGGCGGGAAGCCATGACAAGGCCGGAGGCCATAATGCCGCCCAAGGCCCTGGTGGGCCGCGCGGAGACGTCGGACGCTACCCGGGTATCCCCTGAAGGCGCATAATCTTGCCCCACATCTCTCCAGTCGGTTAGAGGTCTGCCACCATGGATGCCGTCCCCAGCGATGTCAAACAAGAAAATTATCAGATCGCCGTGCGCGTTACCCTGATCGGCGCCGGCGCCGATACCCTGCTCACCCTCGGTGATGGTGCACGTGGACGTCAGCGACGAAACTGCCACCGAGTCCGACATGCTGGAGGGGGTGGAGCGGATTACCCCGACGCGCGGCCAGTTGAAGGCACGGATCGAGGATATCGGCGCCCTGGAAGCCCCCTTGAGCGGACTCAATGCCGTGGTGCCCCATTACACCGCCTAGGGCCTGGTAGCGGAGGTCTTTTTGCTGGGTGAGCCGCAGGCTACCGTCGCCGAGGTGAGCGCCCGTGCCCGCCAACTCGGGCAGCGCCTCCATGAGGCGCACCGGGACTATGCCAAGGTGCGGCTGCATCTCTTCTTGGGTGAGGATGCCGGCCGGAGATGATCGCAGTCGCCGCGTACCCGGGGCTGATCACCGCCTACGCCCACAGCCTCTACCTTGGCGACCACCGGCCCTCCATCCTGGGGCTGACCTGGCCCGACCTGGCGGCGGATCTGGGGACGACGCGCCTGCAGCCCCTGCCGGGGCTGCCTGTGCTGGGTGAAGAACTGCTCGCGCCCCGGGATGACTGACCCACGTCGCAGGGCCAAGGGACGTGCGGACCATGCGCCAGCCAGCTTTCAGGACTCCCGAAAAGGGCAAACTGCGAAACGAACCCATTTGGCCGGTCCGCCAAAAGGGCATTTTGCGAAACGAACCCATTTTCGCGGTGGGCGGCATGGATGGTTGTTTATGGAATGTCGTGACCACAGGCTGAATCAGATCAGTTGGTAAGGCCCTGGCAATCAGGCATCAGGCCGGCAGGTTGGCGATGGTGACCTCGGCCGCGGCGAAGGCCTGTTCCACGCTCTCGGGCCCTAAGGCCATGCCTTCGGCATAGATGAACTCGACGTCGGTCATGCCGAGGAAGCCGAGGACCTGGCGGAGATAAGGGGTCTGCGAGTCGGCTGGGGTATCGCGATAGACGCCGCCCCGGGCGCAAGCCACATAGACCCGCTTGCCCTTGATCAGCCCTTCGGGACCGGCCTCGGTGTAGCGGAAGGTGACGCCGGCGCGGGCGATGCTGTCGATGAAGCTCTTCAACTGCACCGAGACCCCGAAGTTGTACATGGGCACCCCCAGTACCAGGACATCGGCGGCCTGGACCCGGGCGATCATCGCCTCGTCCAGGGAGATACGGGCGACCTGTTCCGGGGTGCGCTGGTCGGCGGGGGTGAAGAGGGCCGTGACCCCCGCCTCGTCGAGGATGGGGAGCGGGTTCTTGGCCAGGTCACGCACCTCGACCTCCGCCGCGGGATGGCGGTTCTTGAGATGAGCGGTAACGGTATTGGCCAGGCGGGTGGAGTTGCCGCTCTCGGCGCGGGCGCTGGCGTTGATTTGCAGAATTTTCATAAGGATGACTCCGGTCTGGAATGGAATGGTTTTTGGGGATGGATGGGGTTTTCAGGTGATGACTGGCGGCGCGGCATTGGGTGGGCACGCTGCCGGTCAGGAACTGGCCCCCAGCCAAGCGCTGGCGGGGGGCTTCGACCTCAATAGCTGGGCAGCTCCACCGGGCGCAGGTCGAAGACCAGCACCTCGGCGTTCTCGCCCTGGCCGAGGGCGATCTTCCGGACCCGGCGTAGGCGGGCGCCGTCGCCGGCACTCAGGCGTTGGCCGTTAACCTCTAGGGAGCCGCGAGCCACATGGATGTAGGCAAAGCGGTCCTCCGGCAGGGTCAGGACCTGTTGTTCCGGGCCATCGAAGAGGCCGGCATAGACGCGGGCGTCCTGGTAGACCGAGAGGGAGCCCTCGGCCCCGTCCGGGGAGATGATCAGCCGCAGCCTGCCGCGCTTCTCGGCCTCCTCGAACCGCCGCTGCTGATAGCGCGGGGTGACCCCCTGGCGGTTGGGGATAATCCAGATTTGCAGAAAGTGCACCAGTTCCTCACGGGAGGCATTGAACTCGCTGTGACGGATGCCGGTACCCGCACTCATCATCTGCACGTCACCCGGACGGATGAGGGAGCCGGTGCCCATGGAGTCCTTGTGCGCCAGGACCCCTTCCAGGACGTAGGAGAAGATCTCCATGTCGCGGTGGCCGTGGGTGTCGAAACCGCGGCCGGGTTGGACCCGGTCGTCGTTGATCACCAGCAGGTCGGAAAACCCGACCTGTTCCGGATCGTAGTAGCTGCCAAAGGAAAAGCTGTGGTGGGAATGCAGCCAACCGAGGTTGGCCAGGCCGCGCTCCGCGGCGGGTCTGAGTTCGAGCATGGGTGATACCCCTATGGCAGAGCCTGATCGTTCGGCCCCCCCTCTCCCCAACCCTCCCCCAGCAGGGGGGGAGGGAGCGGGAGAATCAGCCGCTTGGACTTTCCGTGCCAGCCCAGGCAGTAGGGGGTGTGAACGCTTACGGCGGATCTATGGTCGCTATTCCCAGGTCAAGAGGCGTTCTGGTGGGTCTTCCGACCCATTGGCCGTTGCCTTATTCCTTGACCGCCTCGATGGCGACCGTGATGGTCACCTCATCACCGACGTAGGGGGCATACTTACCAGCGTTAAATTCGCTGCGCTTGATCTGGGTGCTGGCGTTGGCGCCGATGGCGTCCTTCTTCAGCATCGGGTGAGTCATAGCGGCGAAGTGGGTCACCTTGAGGGTCACCGGCTTGGTCACGCCCTTGATGGTCAGGTCGCCCTCGATGGCCTGCGGCTGGTCGCCCGCAAAGACCACCCGCGTGGACTTGAAGGTCGCCGTCGGGTATTTGGCGGTGTCCAGGAAGTCCTCGGCCTGGATGTGCTCGTTGAAAACCGCCGAGCCGGTATCGATCGCGCGGGTGTCGATCGTGATGTCCACGGCGCCGGTCTTGGCCTCCTTGTCCAGGGTCACCGTACCAGTGGTGATGTTGAACTGACTGGTCTGGATCGACAGGCCGTGGTGGTTGTAGGAGAAGCGCGGGAAGGTGTGGGTACCGTCCACCTGGTAGGTCTCCGGCGCTGCCCAGGCGACGGAGGTGGTGGCGAGGAGGATGGCGGCGGCAAGGGTGCTGAGCCTGTGCATGATCAATCTCCGGGAGGGGTTCAGATGGGGCTTGAGTTAACGATGGGACAAATGTAATGGCGCAATAGGGTGCGAAATAGGTGGCGGCAAGCAATTGTGTATTGCTCAATCAGCAACAATCTTTTGTGACTATCCCTGCACCGGCCCGACTCGCTACTGGCGATTGCTCGTACCCTGGCGGTCAGACCATCTCCTGACTATTACCCGCATACCGAGCAGACAAGACCCGATGGGCCCGTTGAAGGCCCTTTGACCCGCTGCGAAGCGGCGCGAGGCCATCCCCAGCAGCCCAACAACGGCGAGCAACGCCAAGGCGAGCACTACAAGCATGAACCGCTTCGACGCCATGGCCACCTTCGTCAAGGTGGCGGAACTGGGGAGTTTTGCCGCCGCCGCCGAGCGGCTGGGGGTGGCGCGGTCGGTGGTGACGCGCCAGATCGCCGCCTTGGAGGAGCACCTGGGCATCAAGCTGATGGTGCGCACCACCCGGCGTCTGACCCTGACCGCCGGGGGGGCGGCCTATCTGCGCAAGTGCCGGGAGATCCTTGATCTGGTGGAGACGGCGGAGGCGGACGTGATGGCGGACAGCCTGACCCCCCAGGGGCACCTGCGCATCGGTGTACCGCTGAGTTTCGGGCTGAAGAAGCTGGTCCCCCTGCTGCTGGAGTTTTCCCAGGCCTATCCGCGCATCACCCTGGCGACGGACTTCACCGATAGCCCCCAGAACCTGGTGGAGGAGGGCAAGGACCTGCTGGTCCGCGTCGCCCCGGGTCTGGAGCCCGGGGACATCGCCCGCAAGCTGGGCACTTCCCGGCTACAGGTCATCGCCACGCCCGCCTATCTGGCCCGTCACGGCGAGCCGCGCCATCCGGCCGAACTCGCCGGCCATGCCCTGCTCGGCTACACCTATCGGGGTCAGGTGCAGCCCTGGTCCTTCCGGGTCGATGGCGAGGTGGAGACCTACTATCCGCCGTTCAGGCTCCAGGCCAACAACGGCGAGGCCCTGGCCGAGGCGGCGGTGCGCGACCTGGGGATCGCCCTGCTCCCGGATTTCGTCGCGGAGGACTATCTGCGCAACCGGGGGATGGTGACCCTGCTCGATGACTTCACCCCGCCCGAATTGGGCATCTGGGCCTTGCTGCCGAGCAACCGCTACCTGCCCCACCGGGTGCGGGCCCTGATCGATTTTCTCGCCCAGCGGCTGAGCGGCGCTGGGGAAAGCGCGCATCAAAGACCCCGGTGACCAGGTCCAGGCGTCTCGGGCGCCCTCCAACCCCGCCCCGGATCACCCCCCCGTCACCGGCGGGAAGATGGCCACCTCGTCGCCATCCGCGACCGGGGCCGGGAGGGAAACCAACTCCTGATTCACCGCCGTCAGCAGGGTCTCACCCGGCCCCAGCGCCTCCGCCCAGCGGCCACCACGGGCGCGCAGATGGTCCAGCAGCGCGGCCACCGTGCCAACTTCGGGTGGCAAGGTCAGCCGTTCCTCCGCGAGGTCGAGCCGTTCCCGCAGGCTGGCGAAATAGAGCAGCTTGATCATTGGCGTCAGGTCTCTTGATTCAGGAATGGCAAGCGGTCTCTGGCGTCAGAAGCAGATTCAGTCTGGCATCGGCCAGGGAATGGATAGCCACCGGTGAGGCCCGGGGGCTGAATGAATCATCGCCCTCCGGGGCCAACCTATGCGGCATCCTGCTGGCGCCGATCCCCATCAACGGGGGCATCCCTCCCGCCATCAACCAAGCAGTACCGAAAAGGGGAGGTAGGACACCAGCTCTCCCCGGCGGATGACGCGCCCCGGGGGGAGCTCGACCAGCCCCTCCGCCCAGGCGACGGAGGACAGGGCGGCGGATGAGCGACTGGGAAAGACCGCCACCTCCGGTTCGCCGTCCTCCCCCCGCTGGAGGCGGGCGCGATGGAACTCGGTGCGTTTGTCCGGTTTCAGCCAGTCGAAGCCGGCGCGCAGGGGGTAGGCGATGGGTTGCGGATCGGCGCTGACCCCTTGCAGGCGCAACACCAGCGGCCGGGCCAGGAGGCAGAAGGTCACGAACAGGGACACGGGATTGCCGGGACTGCCGAAGAAGGGGGTGTTCCCGACCCGGCCGTAGGCCACCGGCTTGCCGGGGCGGATGGCGAGCCGCCACAGGTCCAGGTGGCCCAGTTGCTCCACCGCCGGCTTGAGGTGGTCCTCCTCGCCGACGGAGACGCCGCCGCTGGCGACGATCAGGTCCGCCTCCCGCGCCCCGCGACCCAGGGCGGCGATCGTCGCCTCCCGGGTGTCCGGGATGATCCCCAGGTCCAGGATCTCGCAGCCCAGGCCATGGAGCAGGCCTAGGAGGGTGAAGCGATTGGAGTTGTAGATCTGCCCCGGCCCTAGCGGCTCACCGGGCATGACCAGTTCGTTGCCGCTGGCCAGGACCGCTACCCGCAGCCGCCGGTAGACGCCCAGGCGCGGGACGCCCACCGCCGCGGCCAGGCCCAGGTGCTGGGGCCCGAGACGGGTCCCGGTGGCAATCACCTGCCGGCCGGCGCGGATGTCCTCGCCGATCCGGCGGATATTGGCCCCCGCCTGGACGTCCAGGGGGATGAGGACCTGGTCCCCGCTGACCTGGCAGACCTCCTGCATCACCACCGTATCGGCCCCGGGGGGGATGGGCGCCCCGGTGAAGATCCGCGCCGCCGTGCCCGGCTCCAGGTGGGTGCCGGTCGTCCCGGCGGGGATGCGCTGGCTCACCCGCAGCCGCCCGCCCTGAGCGGCCAGGTCGGCGTGGCGGCAGGCGTAGCCGTCCATGGCGCTGTTGTCCCAGCCCGGGACCTCGATGGCGCTGTCCACCGGGGTGGCGAGGACACGCCCCAGTCCCGCCGCCGTCGGTATCTCCTCGACCTCGCCAACGGGGCCCAGGGCTTTCACCATCAGGTCGAGGGCTTGGCGCCAGGGCAGCAGGTGGCTGCCGCTGGTGCCGGGTTCGCAACAATCTGGCGTGGTCATGGGGCTACCTCAGCGCTCCAGCAGGCGGGGAATGAGTTGGGCGAAATTGCAGGGCCGGGTGCGTATGTCCAACTGGGGAAGGAGGATCTCCTCCCAGGCGGTGCGACAGGCCCCGGTCGAGCCGGGCAGGCAGAAGATGAAGGTGCCGTTCGCCAGGCCGGCGATGGCCCGGGACTGGACCGTCGAGGTGCCGATGTCCTTGAAGGACACCTGGCGGAACAGCTCGCCAAAGCCCTCGATGACCTTGTCCAGCAGGGGCAGCAGGGCCTCCGGGGTGCTGTCCCGCCCGGTGATGCCGGTGCCGCCGGTGCTGAGGATGACGTTGATCTGGGGATCGGCGATCCAGCGCGATAGGACGGCCCGCAACTGATAGACATCGTCGCGGACGATCTCTTTGGCCAGGACCTGATGACCCGCCGCCTCGGCGGCCTCCTTCAGGTACTTCCCGGAGGAGTCCTGGTCCTCGCCGCGGCTGTCCGAGACGGTCAGGACCGCGACGCGCAAGGGCAGAAAGGCTGTCTCGACGAAATGGTGACTCATGGGTTTCTCCTGATGACGCGGGGATTATACCCAGCGCGACTCAAACCTGATTTGGGATGAGTCCCGGGCCGCCTAGGCGGGACTGAGGAGCAGGAGGCCAAGCAGCAGAAGTTGCAGGCTTGCAGGGTGGCGGTTTGGGTTCATAACGTCGCGGTTCTTCGTGGTTATTGTTGGGCAGGTTGGGTGCCTCGTTAGCGTACCGTCAAATCGTCCCTGAGCCCCTTCAATCAGGCCTGATTACCACACAGTGGTGCATTGCTAACTGGACTGGCTAGGCCGCGATTTGCTGATCGGGCCAGAAGCCGTCATCCATCATCTGGGTGAAGGCAAAGGGACAGACCGGGGGAAAGGTGGCTTCCGCCAGCCCCGTTTCGCGCTCGGCCTCGATCAGGGCCAGGGAATAAGCGCGTGACATGGCCAGGTCGATCTTGGACTTCAGGCTGGGGTTATCTTCCAGATGGGCGGCCAGGCGCAGCCGTTGTTCCCGAATCGAGAGTTTCCAGGAATTCCCCCGCAGGGCGGGTTGGTAGCGCCATTTGAGCAGATGGAGCATGAGCACAACCAGCCGGTTGACCAGTTCGCGTTGTTCGCTCCGTCCCATGCTCTCGATCTCCTCGATGATGTTGGGGATATCAGCGGAGGCCAGATTCCCGGCGCGTAATAAGGTCGCCTGTTGATTAGCCCAGGCATGAAAATCCGTCTCATACAGACTGGTCATGGTTTCCAATCGCTCTTCAATGGCAAGATTGCTGGAACATTATCCGCGCGGGGGCACCGCGGATTGAAGCCGTTTCGCCGAATTAGCTGAGATGGGGTCTGGATCCCGAGGAAGTGGGAGTTCCAGGGATGGGCTTACAGGGTCACGGATTCAGGCCGTCAAAATCTGTTTGATCT
>SACH01000338.1 GCA_009928645.1 Gammaproteobacteria bacterium
AGGCGATCATGAAACCGCTACTGACTACCTCAATGTTCACCTTACTACTCCATGCGCCGCTAAATGCCAACTGATACCGGGTGTTGGAGCAATGCCCGGGGCCGGGATAAGACGCGGGTGCTGAGCGAGCATAGGGAGCATCCCGCCACGTCTGAGTCAGGTTGGCTGTCTCTTAAATACAACAATCCCGGTAATATTCGGTAAGGTTCCGACGGTCGCGCATCGCTTAACATGAATCGTTTCCGCCCGGATTGGCCAGGCGACCACCCCCCTCCGCCCTGGTCCGCCGGCGCCCCGGGTAGGTTCTTTCTGTCGCTTAAGGTGATGCCTTCCTGAGGTTGCTTCTATCAAAGTCGGGTTGATTAGGCGGGGCCTTGGGCTCCTCTCCGTTCTAGGCGTGCTACTCAGCGCAGCCTTACCCCTTGCTCAGGGCGCCGATCAGGGCGAGGAACCTGGCGTGCCGGCAACGCTTGGCCAACCAACGGCCGCGCCCCTGTCCGCCAGCGGCGGCGCCGCCGCGCGCCCGCCTGACGAGAACCGGTCCGCTATGGGCTTGGCTACCCCCAGCGCGGTGGTATCCAGCCCGGCGGGCAAAGGCAAGCCTGCCAACGGCAAACCTACCCAAGGCAAGGCTGGCAACGCCAAGCCTACGAATGGCAAGGCTACCTACGTCAAGCCGGCCCAGGCCAAGCCCGCCAAGAACCAGCCCGCCACGGCCACCCAGGCCGCGTCGTCTGCGACCAAGCCAACCACGCCCGCTCCCCAAGACCTGACCCTGGAAGCGGCCATCCGCATCGCTGTGGTCGACAACACCCGGGTCAAGAACGCCTACCTCGATCGGGTGGTGCAGAAATACGACCTCTACGTCGCCGAGAGTAAGTTCTCCCCCAAGTTCCTCCTCACCACCGAGGTCGGTGCCCAGGGTGGTAATCGCCAGGATGGCCAGCGCACTGGCAACATCGCCGGCACCGCGACCCAACTCCTGCCCACCGGCGCCAGCATCACCTTCCTGGGCACCAGCCAGGCCCTCTTCACCCTCGGCAACTGGGGCAATGCCCACGGCTGGACGGTCAATTTACGCCAACCCTTGCTGAAGGGCGCCGGCCTCGACGTCAACACCGCCTCGGTGCGCATGGCCCAATTTAACGAGCAGGCCAACATCCTGCGCCTCAAGCAGACCCTGATGAGTACCGTCGTCTCGACCATCAGTGCTTTCCGGAGCCTGGTACAGAGCACCGAGTCCCTGGCCATCAGCGAGCAATCCCTGGAGCGTAGCCGCCAGACCCTGGCCATCAACCAGGAACGCATCGCCGCCGGGCGCATGGCCGCCGTCGATATCTACCAGACCGAGGCCGACGTCGCCAGCCGCGAGGTCAGCCTCTTGCAGTCGCAAAACAGCCTGGATGCCGCCCGCCTCACCCTGATCAGGCTCCTTGACCTCGACCCCGCCAGCCAGCCCCGCGCGCTCGCCGAGACGACGATCCCCCCCGTACCCCAGGACCGCCAGGAGGCCCTGCGCCTGGCCTTCGAGAACCGCCCCGATTACCTCAGCGCCTTGCTCAGTTACGAAATCGCCAAGCTCAACCTCCTGGTCGCCGAGAACAGCACCCTCTGGTCTCTTGACCTCACCGGCTCCTACAACCAGACCGCGGGGCTGGGTCAACTGGACACTCAGGGCACCCAGGACAACTGGAACGTCGGCCTGATGCTCAGCATCCCCTTGAACGATCCGGCGATCCGACAGGGCGCCGTCGCCGCGCGCATCAGCCTCGACAAGTTCGAGAACGACCTGGCCCAGCAGCGCCTGGACATCGAGGTCGAGGTGATCAACGCCCTGCGCAAGGCCGAGATCAGCCGCCGGCAGATCGAGCTGAGCACCCAGGGGCGGGAACTAGCGCAGAAGAACGTCGCGGTGCAGACCGAGAAGCTCAAGGTCGGCCGCACCTCCAACTTCGAGTTGCTGAGCTACCAGAACGCCCTGGTCAACGCCCAGAATGCCGAGGTCAACGCCATCATCAGTTATCTCAACGACCTGACGAGCCTGGAAAACACCCTGGGCATCGTCCTCGACCGCTGGGGGGTGACCCTTGTCGAACGCTGAACCCCAACCGGGCGCCGCGCCCGCGCACCAGGCGGTCACCGGGCGCATCCTCGCCAACATGGCGGATGGCGTCCTGGTCATCGACCTGTCCGGGCGCATCCTCGAGTTCAATGCCGCCGCCGCCGCCATGCTCGGCCTCGACCGGGAGGCGACCCTGGCCGGGACCTTCGCCGAGACCTTCCTGGCTCAGGACAACGACGCCTTCAACCAGGCCATCCTCGATGCCGTCTATGACGCCCAGGTGACTCACGACCGGGTGGTGCCCTATCGCCAGGGCGAGCGGCAGCTTACCCTGGACCTGACCACCAGCTTTCTGACCAGCGCCGAGGGACGGCGCCTCGGCGTCATCGCCGTCTTCACCGACATCACCGCCCTGTTGGCGGCGCGGGAGGTGGAGGAGCGCCTGACGGCGGAACTGCGCCTCAAGCATGAGGAGTTGCTGGATGCCTACCGCCAGACCGAGGAGCGCAACCAGCAACTGGACCAGGCCCTGAAAAAGGTCCAGGTCATCCGCGTCACCGCCACCGCCTTCACCATCCTGCTCTTCCTCGGCGTCGGCCTCTATGCCTGGCAGGCCTCCACCCCCGGTCCGCTGGC
>SACH01000014.1 GCA_009928645.1 Gammaproteobacteria bacterium
TAATGCGTTAATGCGCTTTAATGTCCTTACTGCCTTAACGCCCTCAAAGTCTCAAGGTCTCAAAGTCTCAAGGTCTCAAGGTCTCAGCGTCTCAGCGTCTCAGCGTCTCAACGCCGTAACGCCTACCGCGTCGCGGTATGGCAGTACTCGCCGGGCATGCACCCCCGCTGATCCTGAACCCCCGGCTCACCACCGGGGGGTACCATGACGTCGCTCAACTGCTATGCGATACTTCATCCCCTTCAAATTTCCCCGGCCCCGTGCCTGACAGCCCGGCGAGGGCAAACCCCAGACAGGAATAACAATGGACGAAAACCGCAAGAAGGCCCTGGCCGCCGCCCTGAGCCAGATCGAGAAGCAGTTTGGCAAGGGCTCGGTCATGCGCATGGGCGATGCCGGCATGGTGCGCAATGTGGAAGTCATCTCCACCGGTTCCCTGGGCCTGGATATCGCCCTCGGCGTGGGTGGCGTGCCCAAGGGCCGGGTGGTGGAAATCTACGGGCCCGAGTCCTCGGGCAAGACTACCCTCACCCTGCACATCATCGCCGAGGCCCAGAAGCAGGGCGGTACCTGCGCCTTCGTCGATGCCGAGCACGCCCTGGACCCGGTCTACGCCAAATGCCTGGGCGTCAACATGGACGAACTGCTGGTCTCCCAGCCGGACACCGGCGAGCAGGCCCTGGAGATCACCGACATGCTGGTGCGCTCCGGGGCGGTGGACGTGGTAGTGGTGGACTCGGTGGCGGCCCTGACCCCCAAGGCCGAGATCGAGGGCGAGATGGGCGACTCCCACGTCGGCCTTCAGGCGCGCCTGATGTCCCAGGCCCTGCGCAAGCTCACCGGCAACATCAAGCGCTCCAACTGCCTGGTGGTCTTCATCAATCAGATCCGCATGAAGATCGGCGTCATGTTCGGCAGCCCGGAGACCACCACCGGGGGTAACGCCCTCAAGTTCTACGCCTCGGTGCGCCTCGACATCCGCCGTATCGGCGCCATCAAGAAGGGCGAGGAGGTCATCGGCAACGAGACCAAGGTCAAGGTGGTCAAGAACAAGGTGGCGCCGCCCTTCAAGCAGGCCGAGTTCGACATCCTCTACGGTGAGGGCGTGTCCCGGGAGGGTGAGATCGTCGACCTGGGCGCCCAGCACGGCATCATCGACAAGTCCGGTGCCTGGTACAGCTACAGCGGCACCCGTATCGGCCAGGGCAAGGACAATGTCCGGGGTTATCTCAAGGAGAACCCGGCGCTGGCCGCCGAGATCGAGGCCAAGATCCGCGAAAAGCTGCTGCCTGCGGCCGATGCCGCCGCCCCCATGGAGTCCGTCGAGAGCCTGGCCGAAGGTTGACGCGCGGCACGACGGCATCGGGCCTCACTTCGGGATCTTCCGCTCGTGGTGCCCGGCAGCGGTGAGGAGGCGGGTGATCCGACTAACGGTCATGAGGGTTCTGTCCAAGATCCTGATCATAAAAGACTTTTTGGCGAATTTCACGCCAAGGCCCCGTGCCGTTGATGCGGGTCCCTGACGAAAACCGGTGATGGCGTGGTAGAGAACGAGATGCGTGACGACCGGAGCCCGGGCGACGGGCCTGGGGAGGAGCCAAGCTCGTTTCTCTTGGAGGAGAACGCCATCCGGGAGCGGGCACTGCGCTTGCTGGCCAACCGGGAGCACAGCCGCCAGGAGCTGGTGCGCAAGCTGCGGCTCAAAGGTCATGAGCAGGCGGCCATTGACCCGGTGCTGGATGAACTGACGGCGAGTGATCTGGTTAGTGATCAGCGCACGGCCGAGGCCTACGTCACCGCCCGCGCGCGCAAGGGTTACGGCCCGCGCCGTCTGCGCCAGGAGTTGCGCGAACGGGGGGTGGAGGACGATCTGATCGCCCCACTCCTCGATCGGGACGCCGAGGACTGGCGGGAGCGACTTGCCCGGGTGGCGGACAAGAAATTCGGCCCGGAACCGGCCACCGACCGTAAGGAACTGGCACGTCGGGCCCGATTCCTGGAATATCGCGGCTTTCCCCCCGACCTCGTCAGCCGCTATCTGCGCGGCGACCGGGAATGAGTCGAGCAACCAATGAGTTTCATGTCATGAAGAGCAGTGCCGAGCTGAGAGCCAGTTTCCTCGATTACTTTGCCGCCCACGGTCACCAGGTGGTGCCCAGCAGTCCCCTGGTGCCGGCCAACGACCCGACCCTGCTGTTCACCAACGCCGGCATGGTCCAGTTCAAGGACGTCTTTCTCGGCCGGGACAAGCGCCCCTACCACCGCGCCGCCAGCTCCCAGCGCTGCGTGCGGGCCGGCGGCAAGCACAATGACCTGGAGAACGTCGGCTACACCGCCCGTCACCACACCTTTTTCGAGATGCTGGGCAACTTCAGCTTTGGCGATTACTTCAAGCACAACGCCATCCGCTATGCCTGGGAGTACCTGACCGAGGTCCTGGGCATCCCCCCCGAGCGCCTCTGGGTCACCGTCTTTCAGGACGACGACGAGGCCGCCGCCATCTGGCTGGACGAGGTCGGCGTCGACCCCAACCGCTTCTCCCGCTGCGGTGAGAAGGACAACTTCTGGGCCATGGGCGATACCGGCCCCTGCGGTCCCTGTTCCGAGATCTTCTACGACCATGGCCCCGGGGTCCCCGGTGGCCCGCCCGGTTCGCCGGATGCCGACGGCGACCGCTACATCGAGATCTGGAACCTGGTCTTCATGCAGTTCGACCGCGACCCCAGCGGCCAGCTCAGCCCCCTGCCCAAGCCCTCGGTGGACACCGGCATGGGCCTGGAGCGCCTGGCGGCGGTCATGCAGGGGGTCCACAGCAACTACGAGATCGACCTCTTCGCCCGGCTCATCGCCGCCGCTGCGGAGCTGACCGGCGCGACGGACCAGGACTCCAAGGCCCTGCGGGTCATCGCGGACCACATCCGCTCCGCCGCCTTTCTCATCGTCGATGGCGTCACCCCGGGCAACGAGGGACGCGGCTATGTCCTGCGCCGCATCATCCGCCGCGCCATCCGCCACGGCTACCAGCTCGGCCAGCAGCAGCCCTTCTTCCACCACCTGGTTGCCCCCCTGGCGGCGGAGATGGGGGCGGCCTTCCCCGAGCTGCCCAAGGCCCAGGAGCGGGTGGCCCATGTCCTCCGGCTGGAGGAGGAGCGTTTCGCCGAGACCCTGGACCAGGGCCTGCGCATCCTCGACCAGGCCGTGGCCGGCCTCGCTGACGACGTCATCCCGGGGGAGACCGTTTTCAAGCTCTATGACACCTATGGCTTCCCCGTCGACCTCACCGCCGACATCGCCCGGGAGCGGGGCCTGTGCATCGATACCGCCGGCTTCGAGCGGGAGATGGCGCGGCAGAAGGAGCGCGCCCGCGCCGCCAGCCAGTTTGGCGTCGCCCATGGGGCGGGGCTGCGCCTGGAGGGCGAGACCTGCTTCACCGGCTACGAGCACCTGGAGGACCGCGCCCACGTGACCGGTCTCTATCGCGGCGAGACGGCGGTGGAGACCCTGGGGCCTGGCGAGGAGGGCATCGTCGTCCTCGACCAGACCCCCTTCTACGCCGAGTCCGGCGGCCAGGTCGGCGACCGCGGCTGGCTCACCGGCGAGCGGGTGCGGCTGTCGGTGCTGAATACCCAGAAGCTGGGCGGGGACGTCTTCGGCCATCTGTGCCGGGTCGAGGAGGGCCGGCTGGCCGTGGGCGACGTGGTGGAGGCGCGGGTGGATGCCGAGCGCCGCCAGGCCACCGCCCTGAACCACTCCGCCACCCACCTGATGCACGCCGCCCTGCGCCAGATCCTGGGCGACCATGTCCAGCAGAAGGGCTCCCTGGTGGACCCGGAACGGCTGCGTTTCGACTTCTCTCACTTCGAGCCGGTCAGCCGCGAGCAGTTGCGGGCCATCGAGCGCCTGGTCAACCAGGAGATCCGCGCCAACCATGCGGTCGAGACCGGCCTCATGGCCCTGGAGGAGGCTAAGGCCAGCGGCGCCATGGCCCTGTTCGGCGAGAAATACGCCGACCAGGTGCGGGTGCTGCGCATGGGCGACTTCTCCACCGAGTTGTGCGGCGGCACCCACGTCCAGGCGGTGGGGGACATCGGCCTGTTCAAGATCTTGAGCGAGGGCGGCGTCGCCGCCGGGGTGCGGCGCATCGAGGCCACCACCGGGGCCAATGCCCTGGCGGCGGTGGAGGCGGACGAGGAGCGCCTGCTGCGCCTGGCCAGCCTGGTCAAGGGCGGTCGCGAGGACCTCGACGATAAGGTCGCCGCCCTGCTGGAGCGTGCCAAGCGCTTGGAGAAGGAACTGGCGGACCTCAAGGCCAAGGCCGCCGGCGCCGCCGGCGCCGACCTGGCCGCCCAGGCCGAGGAGATCGGCGAGGGCATCAAGGTATTGGCGGCGCGCCTGGAGGGCGCCGATCCCAAGGCCCTGCGCGAGGCCCTGGACCGGCTCAAGGACAAGCTGGGCTCCGCTGTCATCCTGCTCGCCGCCGAGCACGAGGGCAAGGTCAGTCTGATCGCCGGGGTGACCAAGGACCTCACCGGCCGCTTCCAGGCCGGGGACCTGATCCGCGAGGCCGCGGCCAAGGTCGGTGGCAAGGGTGGCGGTCGGCCGGACATGGCCCAGGCGGGTGGCAATGATCCCGCGGGCATGCCCGCGGCCCTGGCCCTGGCCAAGGATTGGGTGCGGGCGCGAGCGGCGGCGGCCTAGTCTGGTCAGGGTCCTGGGCGGGCCCGATGTCCCTCCGAGACCCTGCCATGATGAGGGGAGGATAGTCGCCCCGTAAAGAAATCCCTCTTGAGTTCAGTAAGGATATCGACTTTTTAGAATCCTCCCTGGCCTGACCGAAAATCGAAAGGTTGCGGGTATATTTCAGTCCCGGCTAATTTTCATCTATCATCCGCCGGCTGTAGCGGTTTCCGGCCAGCGTGCCCGCCGCGCTTTGGGTCAGGTGTGGCCCCCGGCGCGGTTTGCGGCCAGGCCAGGCGCCCGCTTCGGCATCCCAGACTTTGCATTGACCTAAGGAGAGTGCCATGGCGCTCATTGTTCAAAAGTACGGCGGTACCTCCGTCGGCAGCGTGGAGCGCATCCAGAACGTCGCCCAGCGGGTGAAGCGTTGGCGCGACCAGGGCGATCAGGTGGTGGTCGTGGTCTCGGCCATGTCCGGCGAGACCGATCGGCTCATCGGCTTGGCCAAGGCCATCCAGAACCCGCCCCAGGCCCGGGAACTGGACGTTCTGCTGGCCACCGGCGAACAGGTCACCATCGCCCTGCTGACCATGGCCCTCGACAGCTTGGGCTGTCCCGCCCGCTCTTACACCGGTGGCCAGGTCCAGGTCCTCACCGACAGCGCCCATAACAAGGCGCGCATCCGCGAGATCGAGGGCGCCAATATCAAGGCCGATCTGGACGCCGGGCGCATCGTGGTCGTCGCGGGTTTCCAGGGCGTCGATGAGCATGGCAACATCACCACCCTGGGACGTGGCGGCTCCGATACCTCCGCCGTCGCCGTGGCCGCCGCCCTGGGCGCCGACGAGTGCCAGATCTACACCGACGTGGACGGGGTCTACACCACGGACCCACGCGTGGAGCCGCGTGCCCGTAAGCTCGACCGCATCACCTTTGAGGAGATGCTTGAGATGGCCAGCCTCGGCTCCAAGGTCCTGCAGATCCGTTCCGTGGAGTTTGCGGGTAAGTACAAGGTCCCATTGCGCGTGCTCTCCAGCTTCGAAGAGGGTGAGGGCACGCTGATTTCACTCGAGGAGGACGCCGTGGAACAAGCGGTCATTTCCGGTATTGCATTCGCCCGCGACGAGGCCAAGCTGACCATCCTGGGGGTCCCGGACCAGCCGGGCGTGGCCTACAAGATCCTGGGTCCCATCGCGGATGCCAATATCGAAGTGGACATGATCATCCAGAATATCGCCGCCGACGAGGCGACGACGGACTTCACCTTCACCGTCCACCGCAACGACTACCAGCGCGCCCTGGCGATCCTCAAGGACACCGCTCAGGCCATGGCGGCCCGCCAGGTGACTGGTGACGAACGCATCGCCAAGATCTCCATCGTCGGCGTGGGCATGCGCTCCCATGCCGGCATTGCCAGCAAGATGTTCGCCGCCCTCGCCAAGGAGGGGATCAATATCCGTATGATCTCCACCTCTGAGATCAAGATCTCCGTGGTCGTTGACGAGAAATACCTGGAACTGGCCGTGCGCGCCCTGCACAGTGCCTTTGATCTGGACAAGGCGGCCTGATCGCCGATGTTGGGCCTCGAATTGGTGCAGTCCGGGGGAGAATCGCGCCGGTTAGGCTTTCTCCCGCGGAAAAAACCTTTTTAGGTCCTTTGGCTATTGCTAAAATCCAATAAACACGGAGTCACATCCAGGCCTCCGTGTTTTTTCGCTTCGCGGTTCCAGCGCTTGAGCCGGCCCTGCCGCTCCTCGCCGTTCCTGGTCCGCGTTCTGGATAATGGACTGTAAGGGAGAGAACGCGAAATGTTGATACTCACGAGAAGGGTCGGCGAGACCCTGATGATCGGTGACGAAGTCACCGTCAC
Source organism: Gammaproteobacteria bacterium (assembly GCA_009928645.1). Lineage (GTDB taxonomy): Bacteria > Pseudomonadota > Gammaproteobacteria > Chromatiales > Chromatiaceae > M0108. The sequence continues at coordinate 6,548 of SACH01000014.1, forward strand.
GGTACTTGGCGTCAAGGGCAATCAGGTTCGGATTGGCGTCAACGCCCCCCGGGACGTTGCCGTCCACCGCGAGGAGATCTACGAGCGCATCAAGCGCGAGCAGGCCGGCCAGGCCAACCTGGCCGATAGTGACAGCGAAGACGACATCGATTAGCGCTGGCACCCCGTGGCGGGCGGGGCTATAATTATTGCCTTGAAAAACGCCCGCCGATTTCCCGGAGAGATGGCCGAGAGGCTGAAGGCGCTCCCCTGCTAAGGGAGTATGGGGCTTGAAACTCCATCGAGGGTTCGAATCCCTCTCTCTCCGCCATTATCTAAAATAATCTTATTAATAATCAGCCTGTTAGTTGTCTATGCTCACAACTAACCCTCCTGGTCCTCCCCCGGTCATCCCCATCGGGCCACCTTTCGATCAGGATAGCCCCTGCTTTTCCCTGGCCTGACCTCCGGCCCCTCCACTCGGGCAACCCTTCCTTCAGCCTGACTGGCCTTCCCTGTAATCAGGTGGATAAATCCCCTGAAGAACCTTTGGTCCCTCATACGAGGTGGACATCCTCCCATTCGCCATGCTGGGGACCCTGCAGTTGCGGTTCCACTTCCTGGCCGGCGAAGCTGGCATCCAGGACCTCTAGGAAGCGCTTGGCCTGGGGAGAAAGAAACTTACCGCGGCGTAGGACGATGCCGTAGCTGCGTTTGGGAAAAAACTGTTCCAGGGGGATAGCCGCCAGCCGCTCCTGGCCCGTCAGGCAGACATCGGTGACGATGGAGATGCCGAGGCCTAGCTCGACATATTTCTTGATGACCTCCCACCCGCCGGCCTCCATGGCGACCCTGTACTCCAGGTTGTGCTGGCGGAAGACCAGGTCGACGGTCCGCCAGGTGCTGAGGTGACTGGGGGGGAGGATCAGACCGTAAGGGGCGATGTCCCGCAGGGTAACGCTGACCTTGTCCGCCAGGGGGTGGTCAAGGGGGGTGATGAGCTTGGGGCGGTAAGTGACGAAGGGACGGTAGGTGATGTCATCGGGCACCTCGATCATCGAGCCGACGGCCAGGTCGGCCTCGTCGGCCCGCACCATCGCCAGCCCATCGCGGCCAGTGACGTTGTGCAGTTTGATCTCGATGCCGGGATGGCTGGCGGTGAACTGCCGGATCGGTTCCGGCAGGATGTAGAGGATGGTCGATTCGCCGGCGGCCAGGTCCAGGGTGCCCTGATCCACGCGTCCACAGTGGCTGAAAAAGGTCTCGTGGAGTTTGTCCATGCCCTCCACCAAGGGCTGGGCCAGTCCGAAGAGGACCTCCCCGGCGGGTGTCAACTTGATCTTGGGGCCGCGGCGCTCGAACAGGAGGGTATCGAATTCCCGTTCCAGGGCCTGAATCTGCAGAGAAACGGTGGGCTGGCTGAGGAAGATCTGATCCGCGGCGGCGCTAACACTGCCCGAGCGGGCGGCATGACAGAAAGCCCGCAATTGTTTGAGCCGGTTCTGTTTGTAATGGAGCTGGGTGGCGGAGGCCATGGGCGGGGCTCATCTTCGGTGGGGTTTCCCTGGCCCGCCGCAAGGCCAAGGACTTTATGGGGAAGTAGAGTGACGATACCTGTTCCCAAATCCACAGATTGAGTACGCTCCGACCACAATTCTTTGTGGGCCTGAGGGGTCTGTCGGAGTTGCGGTCGGTGGGCTTCAGGGCTGATCCATCTCCGTCAGGATGTTCATGGCGACGAAGCGCTGGGATTCATTGCCATCGGCCAGGACACGATAGAGGAGTTGGCGAGCCCCGGGCTCGTTTTCCAGTTCCCGAAGCTCCTTGACCCGTTCTAACAGGGCATCGATGGGGTCGATGGTGGCCTGGGGGGCGGACTGATCCTCGTCGGCGGCTAGATCCGCCGCTGGGTCCAGGGCGGCCTCCGCTGCCTCGATGGCATCCAGTTCGGCCTCCATCTCCTCCGGGGTCAAGGGGACGAAGCGACTGCGATCGAAGGGATCGCCGCCGTCGATGTCCGCGCCAATGATGACCTCTCCCGGGGCGAAAGCCGGGATCGGTGTCTGGCCGTCCGTGGCGGGTGACGGCGGGGCCGCCGCCGGGGAGGCGGTAGTGGCTGATAATGGTTCCGGACTGCCCTCGGCCCCACTGCCGCTGCCTACCGCCATGCTGGCCAGACCCGCGCCCACCGCGGCCGCAGTACCTGAATTGGAACCCCCGGCTGTTACGGCTGGGTCAGCGGCGCTCGCCGGGGAGGGCTGACCGCCCGCGGGACTCCGACCGGGCCCCTGTCCTGGACCTGGTCCGGGGGCCGCCGGGGGCGGCTCTTCCGCCTCCTCGGCATCATCCTTGCGGAAGAAGCGGGAGAAGAAGATCCCGGCCTCGAAGAGCAGCCACATGGGCACGGCCAGCAAGGTCTGGGAGATGACGTCCGGCGGGGTCAGGAGCATGCCGACGACGAAGCAGCCGACGATGACGTAGGGACGTTTCTCGGTCAGGCTTTCCGCGGTGGTCATGCCCATCGCCACCAGGAGAATGGTGGCGATGGGGATCTGGAAGGCGATGCCAAAGGCGAAAAAGATCTTGAGGACGAAATCCAGGTAGAAGCTGATGTCCGGCATCTGTGCCACCCCCTCGGGGGTGGTCGCGGCGAAGAAGGCGAACACCAAGGGGAAGACCACGACATACGCGAAGGCCATCCCTAGGTAAAAGAGGGCGATACTCGATGCCAACAGGGGCAGGGCAAAGCGCTTTTCGTGCTGGTAGAGACCCGGGGCGACGAAGCCCCAGACCTGGAACAGTAGATAGGGCATGGCCAGGAAGACCGCCGCCACCAGCGCCAGCTTGAAGGGCGTGAGGAAGGGCGAGGCGACCTGCGTGGCGATCATGGTCGAACCCTCCGGCAACTGGGCACGGATGGGTTCGGCGACAAAGGTGTAGAGGTCGTTGGCGAAGGGGAAGAGGACGAGGAACATGACCGCGACGGCCATGATCATGCGCAGCAGGCGGTCGCGGAGTTCCACCAGATGCGAGATGAAGGGCTGTTCCGGGCCCGGATCTTCGTCGTAAGCCGGCGCTGTCATTGCTTAGCCGTATCCGATGGTAAAGGAGTGCAAGCCGGCCCGGCGGAGGGGTCGGGACTGCCGCGGGGGGTGGGGGACTTCAGCCGCTTTTGTCCGCGGGGGCGGAGCCCTTGTCGCCCTGAGCCTCAACAGGGGCGGAGGCGGTTTTACCCTGGGAGCGGCTCGCGGGCATCTCGATGAGGGTCTCCAGCGGATTCTCCCGCGCCTGCTTGGCCAGGATTTCCTTGAGTTCTTCCGCCTTGAGCTCGCTGTCGATCTCGGCCTTGACCGTTGCCAGCGTCCGTCGCGCCCGCCCCAACCAGAGGCCGGCGGTGCGCGCCAGCCGGGGTAGGCGTTCGGGTCCCACCACGACGAGGGCCACGACGCCGATCACGATCAGTTCAAGAAAACCAATGTCGAACATAACCTTGACCTGGCCTGAGTCCTAGGGGTGGCGTCAGACCCGATCTCGATTCTCGACCCTGCTACCGGGGTCCTGGGTTGCCGTACGGGGGGGCCCAGGCTGGGCGGAGGTGGTGGATTGGGCCCCCGTTACCCCCTGGGTGCCGGCGGCGGTTGAAGGGGGAGTCTCTTCCAAGCGCTTTGGTTCCTCCTCCTCCTTGTCCTTGTCCGCGTCGCTGATTGCCGAGCGGAAGCCCTTGACCGCATTACCCAGATCCGAGCCGATGCTCTTCAGGCGCTTGGTGCCGAAAAGCAACAGAACGATCACCAGGATGATCAGAAGCTGCCAGATGCTGATACCACCCATGCCCATAATGTTCTCCAACGCTCCCGGGGAGCGGTTGCTAGCGATGTCTGAGCCAATCGGCGCCTAGCCACTGGGGGCCGGGGCCAACCCGCTGCGTCCGCCGTGTTGCGGGCGCGAAAGTGACACGATCTTACCGCAAGACCGGGGCGGGCAGGAACGGTTTCTTAGGCACCGAAGCAGGCAGCGATCTCCCCGCGGATGGTCGCCTCCTGACGCTCGATTGACGCCACCAGGGCGAATTGCACCCGGGCGCGGGCCAGGTTCTGGCCAGGGGCGGTGACGCGAAACCAGCGGTTGCCCTGTAGGTGGTCCGTGAGGAACCGCAGGCCTAACTCCAGGGGCAGAAGACGGATCGCCGAGTAGAGGAGCGCGATCTCGGTCGGGGTCAGGAGCCCCCGGGTGACGGTGGCATAGGCCGCCAGCAGGGGGCGACAGACCGCAAGGTCGAAACCGAGCGTCGCGGGCTTTGCCGCCTCTCCTTGACGGTTGCAGCAGGAGCGCAGGCAGTCGGCGATATCGTGGAGGGTGAGGCCCGGCTGGACAGTGTCCAGGTCGATGAGGGCCAGTGCTCGTTGCCCCGTGGCGTTGAACAGCAGGTTATCCAGCTTGGGATCGCCGTGGGTCACCCGTTCCGGGATGAGGCCCGCCTGGCGGGCATCCTCCAACTCGGCAAGGCCCTCCCGGCGGCGGGCGAGGAAGTTCAGGGCCTCTTCTAGGTCAGGTTCCGATGGCAATGCTGCTGCCGCGGGCACAGGGCCCAGCAGGCCTGCTGAAACTACGAAGCCCAAGGAACCGGCTGGATTCGCTGAGCCCGCCTCGCCGGCATTACCCACCAAACCTTGGGTTAGGGGAGTAACCCCCGTCGCCAGGAAATGATCGAACAGGCGCAGATAGGCGGGGGTAACATGAAACCCAGGGAGGGTGACCTGCAAATGCCTTGGTTCTAAGTCTGCCACGGCGCGATGAAACTGACCCAGCAGGCGGCCGACCTCCGCCGCCTGACCTGGGGTCCTGATCGCTGCCAGAGGCTCACCGGGTAGGTAGCTCATCATCCGCCACAGGTCGCCGGCCTCATCCCGTGTCCAGGTGGCGCCGCTGGCCACGGCTCTGAGGGTCGGCCAGACCAGGTCGATCCATGGCTGGCGGGCCAGATGGGCATCAAGCCGGGCGAGATTGGCCATGATCCCCTCGGGATCGGGGAAGACCTGGCCGTTGAGGCGTTGCAGGACCCAGCGGCCTCCGGCGGACCGCACCAGAAAGCTGTCGTTGATCAGCCCCCGTCCCAGGGGGCTGACCTCGAGTTCCTCGGCCTCCAGACCGAAGCGCCGGGCGATGCTCGCGGCCAGCGCGAGGGGCGGTGCGGTCTTCATCCCGGGTTCAGGGCCGCCAGGCCAATCGGATGGGCCATCCGGGTGCCACGGATAAGCAAGGCGTCGACCTTCATCGAAATCAGGGTGCGGGCCGGAGGGTGACCGGCCTGGCGGCGGGAGCGGGGAGCGGGGTCGCGACCAGGCTTTCACCGTCGGCATGGCGGCCGGTAAGGCTGACCCGCAGCAGGCGGTTGGTAAGGTCCGGGGTCGCGGCCGCCGGCAGGCGCGCCGGGAGATAGTCCGGGGTGTAGCCGAACCAGTCGCCCGCGGGATCAGCGCCATGACGGCCTTCCACCAGGAGGGTGACCTCTGCGCCCAGCCGGCGGTCCAGGGTCTCGCCCTTCAGTTGTCGCGCCAGGTCGTGCAGTTGCTGGCTGCGCGCCCGTTTGACCGCGGCGGGGACCTGGTCCGGCAGGGTGGCGGCCTTGGTGCCGGGGCGGGGGGAGTAGGGGAAGATGTGGATCTGGCCAAAGCCGATCTGGCGGACAAAGTCCAGGGTCTGCTGCCACTCGGCGTCGGTCTCGCCCGGGAAGCCGACGATGAGGTCGGTGGTCAGGTTGATGCCCGGCACTCGCTCCCGGGCCTGGGCGGCAAGCGCGGCGAACTCCCCGCTGTGGCAGCGGCGGGCCATGCGCCGCAGGACGCTGTCGGCGCCGCTCTGCAGGGGCAGGTGGAGATGGGGCATCAGCCGCGGGTTGGCGAAGAGGTCCCAGAGGCGCTCCGGCAGTTCCCAGGGTTCCAGAGAGCCCAGGCGCAGCCGGGGGAGGTCGGTGCCGGCCAGGACGCCAGCTACCAGTTCGTCCAGCCCCTGGCCCAGGTCGCTGCCCCAGCCGCCCAGGTGGACCCCGGCGAGGACCACCTCCTGCACCCCCTCTGCCGCCGCCCGGTCGATCTCCGCCAACACTTCCGCGATGGGGCGGCTGCGCTCCTCGCCCCGGGCCAGGGTGACGATACAGAAGGCGCAGCGGTAGCGGCAGCCATCCTGGACCTTGACGAAGGCGCGCTGGCGGCCGCGGGCGAAGAGGGGGTTGGCGTCGGCGGCCAGGGCGGTGACCGGCATGGTCGGCAGGTCGAGTTCGGCGGCGGCGATCGCCACCAGACGGTCCTTGTCCTGGTTGGGGACCAGCAGGTCAATGTCGCCCTCCGCGGCCAGGGCCTGGGTCTCCAGGGTGGCGAAGCAGCCGCTGACCACCAGCTTGGCGCGGGGGTTGGCGCGCTGGGCGCGGCGCAGCAGTTTGCGCGACTTGCGCACCGCCTCCTGGGTGACGGCGCAGGTGTTGACCACCACCAGATCGGCGTCCTGCTCGTCAGGCGTGACCTGGTGGCCGAGCTGCTGGAACTGCCGAGCCCAGGTCTCCAGTTCCGCCTCGTTGAGCCGACAGCCCAGGGCCTGGAGGCTGACGCGCATCAGCCCTCGAGACCGGGCATGAGCCCGGGGGGCATGCCGGGGAAGGGCCCGGGGGGCGGGGGGGCAGGGGAGTTCTGGTGCAGGATCAGGCGCCAGCCTTCGGCGCCGCGGCGGTAGATGTTGGTTGCCAGGACCGGCGGCTGGGCCGGCCGGCCGGGGACCGTGACCCGCTCCTCCAGGTAGTGGATGGCCAGGTCGCCGGCATGCAGCCAGCGGATGTGAGTGACCTGGATGTCGAGGTGGAAATCGCCCCCGAAGAGCGGCGCCCAGGCCTCATGCACCTGGTCGCCGTGGAGCAGTGGCTGCATGGGCAGCAGGCAGGCGATGTCCGGGGAGTCCTCCCAGACACCGCGCAACCGTTCGGCGTCACGCTCGTCAATGGCGTCGTAAAAGGCGTCTTCCGCATCCTGGGGGGTGGCGTAGCGTTCGGGCATGGCGCTGAAGTGATTCCGGGGGGTAGGTTATCGGCCTTGGCGGCGGGGAATGAGGATGCGGACCTGGTCGGCGCTATCCTGGCGCTGCAGGGCGGCGCCATCCGCGTCCGGGGGCAGGGGCAGGCGGCGGCTGGCACGGCCGCTGGAGAAACTGTAGCTGCGCTGGTAGCCCCGACCCTCATCGAAGTTGTCCTCGCGGGAGGTCCTGGTGGAGGTATCCCGGGAGATGCGCAGGGAACGACCCTCGACATCGACCTGGATCTCTTCGGCCTTAAAGCCCTCCAGGGGTATCTCCAGGACATAGCCCTCGGTGGTGACGGACTGCTTGAGGGGCAGCGGGCCCCCGGAACGACCCGGCATCCCGCGCCCCGGAGCGGACATGTCGGGCGGGATGGGGAAAGCAGGCGGGGGCTGAAAATCGTAGCCCCCGGGGCCCATGAATCCGGGTGGGGCGGAAAAATCCGGCGGCGGTGGCGGAAAGCCCTGCATCGGCGGTGCAGCGGGTCCGTAACCGGGAGGGGCGGGAGTCTGGGCCTGGGTGAGGGATGGGGCCAGCAATACCAGACCCGTGAGGAGGACGCGAGGGGAGGGGATCTCGAACATGGCAGCAACTCCGAGGCATGACTTCATGATGCCAATTATAAGTCACCCTTGATCGCCGCTGGCGGCCGTTTTCCCGCTTAGCAGCGGGGCGGAATAAGTGTGTCGTCCGGTGTTCCCGCTGCTGGCAGCCTGTCGGACTTTTGCCGCGACACCCTTGGATTGTTCTGGAACTGAATCAACTTTGCTTGATTGACGCGAGAGTTGTGATTCCCGCGTAGATCGAATGTCTCGGATTTCGCGGCGGCACGCTATGTCCGGCAGACTTCCAGCAGGAACAAAATGATGTTGTCTGGAGCCAGGCATCAGGCCCTGCGCGACGCGGCAAGAGAACGATCGCCGATTAACCTGGGGTTTTTTGGCCCCCCCATGCCCCGTCGTCACCAATAGGCTGCTGATATCACGGAAAACTGCCCGGCGAAGGGTATACTTGACAGCTTACGGGCAGCGTTTCCGGGTCAGGATCATCAGTCATGGGGCTGGTGACCGGTTTGGCTCCCCATCGTTTGGGCACTAATTTTATGAGCGAAGGCATCCTTTTCGTCGTCTCCGCGCCGTCGGGCGCGGGCAAGACCAGCCTGGTCAAGGCATTGCGTGAGCGGGAGCCGGACCTGGGGCTGGCGATATCCCATACGACGCGCCCGCTGCGGCCGGGAGAGGTTGACGGGGTCCATTACCATTTCGTTGCCGAGGCCGACTTTCTGGCCATGATCGCGGCGGGCGCCTTCCTCGAACATGCCCAGGTCTTTGGCAATCGTTATGGCACCGGCGAGGCCAAGGTCCGGGAGGCCCTGGCCGCGGGCCAGGACCTGCTATTGGAGATTGACTGGCAGGGGGCCCGGCAGGTGCGTGCACGGTTCCCCGACGCGGTCACCATTTTTGTCCTGCCGCCTTCCGCCGCCGAACTGGCGCGCCGGCTGCGCGGGCGGGGCCAGGATAGCGAGACGGTCATCGCCGGGCGCATGCGCCAGGCCAGGGACGAGATGACGCACTTCGACGAATACGACTATCTTGTGGTCAACGACCGGTTCGAAACGGCCCTCGCTGATCTGGTGTGCCTGACCCGGGCCGAGCGCCTGCGACTGGCCCATGGCGCCAGCCGTTGGCAGGAACTGCTGGCGGGCCTGCTGGCGGAGTAATCGGCCCGGGGCTTGCGGCGCGCGGTGGCCACGCTACGCCGTCGCTCAACCGCCTGTCGCGCCACCGCCAGGCGGTCCCTCGTCATCGCGCCCGTCGCTTGCTAGGCGGGCTTTTGCTACCCTTTATCATCATTCACTCATACGGAGTCATCCCTACCCATGGCACGCATTACTGTCGAGGACTGCCTCGATCATGTCGACAACCGCTTCGATCTGGTGCTGTTCGCCACCAAGCGGGCGCGACAACTGGCCAATGGCGTCGAACCGCTGATCCCCTGGGCCAATGACAAACCCACGGTGGTGGCCCTGCGCGAAATCGCTGACGGCGTTCTCACCCGGGAGGCCGTCGAGGTCGTGGAACGGGAGCGTGAGCAGCGCCGCCAAGAGCGCACCCTGGAGATGCGGATTGCCGCGGAACTGGCGGCTGAACTCGGCGGCGAGGAGTAGGCCCCAGGGCCTGCGCCGCGGGTCCCGGGCCCTGGAGCGGGCGCGGGTGGGGACCCGGCTTGCCCGGTTGATCCTCGCGGGGGGGCGCTACCAGGCCATCGGCGCCTGCGCCCGACAGGCCCTGAGCCGATGAGCCAGGCCCTGGTATCCCCCACGCTGCCCCCGGTCACCGAACTGTCGCCGGTGGAAAAGCCGCGCTTCCAGGTCGAAGACCTCTGCGTCTATCTCGAATCCTACCTGACCCCGGAACAGATTCGTGAGGTCTACCGCGCCTATCAGCTCGGCGCCGAGGCCCATGCCGGCCAGATGCGGAAAAGCGGTGAGCCCTACATCGAGCATCCGGTGGCGGTGGCCCGCATCCTGGCTGGGATGCGCATGGATCACAAATGCCTGATGGCGGCCATCCTGCACGACGTCATCGAGGATACCGGTCACTCCCGCGAGTCGGTGGCGGCCCTCTTTGACGAGGAGATCGCCGAACTGGTGGATGGGGTCAGCAAGCTGACCCGCCTCGACTTCCCCACCAAGGCCGAGAACCAGGCGGCCAATCTGCAGAAGATGCTGCTGGCGATGACCAAGGACATCCGGGTCATCCTCATCAAGCTTGCTGACCGGCTCCATAACATGCGCACCCTGGGCATCATGGCCCCGGAAAAGCGCCGTCGCATCTCCCGTGAAACCTTGGAGATTTACGCCCCCATCGCCAACCGCCTGGGCATCCGCTGGATTGGGGCGGAATTGGAGGAACTGGCCTTTGCCCATCGCTGGCCCTGGCGGCGGTTTCTGCTGCAACGGGCGGTGGAGCGGGCGCGGGGCCCACGCAAGGCGCTAGTAGGGGACGTGGAGGCCGCCCTGCGTGACCGCCTGTCACAGGCCGGCATCCCGGCCGAGGTGGTGGGCCGCCAGAAAAACCTCTTCGGCATCTATTGCAAGATGCGCAACAAGCAGCGCCCCTTCGAGGAGGTGGTGGACGTCTTCGCCTTCCGCATCGTCGTCGACCGCATCGACACCTGTTACCGGGTCCTCGGGGTGGTGCACAATCTTTACAAGCCCATCCCCGGTCGCTTCAAGGACTACATCGCCATCCCCAAGAATAATGGCTACCAGTCCCTCCATACCCTGCTTTTCGGTCCCCAGGGCATCCCCATCGAGATCCAGATCCGCACCCTGGAGATGCAGCATGTGGCGGAGAGCGGCATCGCCGCCCACTGGATGTACAAGTCCGGCGCAGAGGGCGTCAGCCCCCAGGCCCTGGCGGGGGACTGGCTGCTCAGCCTGGTGGAGATGCAGCGCGGCTCCGGCAATTCCATGGAATTCCTGGAGCACGTCAAGGTCGACCTCTTTCCGGACGAGGTCTATGTCTTCACCCCCCGGGGCGATATCCAGGTGCTGCCGGTGGGGGCCACGGTGGTGGATTTTGCCTATGCCATCCACTCCGGTCTGGGCAATCGCTGCGTGGCGGCGCGCATCGACCGGCGCATGGCCCCCCTGCGTACCGCATTACGCAGCGGTCAGACGGTGGAGATCATCACCGCCCCCCGGGCCATGCCCAATGCCGGCTGGCTGAACTTCGTGGTGACGGGCAAGGCCCGCGCCAACATCCGTGCCTATCTCAAGAACTTGCAGCGTCAGGAGGCGGAGGCCCTGGGGCGGCGCCTGCTCAACGCCGAACTAGCGGGGCAGGGCCTGGACCTGGAGCGCCTGCCACCGGCCCAGGTGACGACTTACCTGGAACGGGCCGAACTGCCCGATCTTCCCGCCCTGCTGGTGGAGGTAGGGCTGGGCAACCGGCTACCGGTCCTGGTGATGCGGCGGCTCATGGGCGAGGAGGTCGCCGAGGCGACGGGGGCGGGGGAGCGGGGCAAGGGGCCCAAGTTGGATATCAAGGGTACCGAGGGCATGGTGGTCAATTATGGCCGTTGCTGTCGGCCCATCCCCGGCGACCCCATCGCCGGGCTCTTCAGTCCGGGCAAGGGCATCGTCATCCATCGTCAGGGCTGTCGCAATCTGGGCGATTTCCAACGCCACAAGGACCAGTGGCTCGACCTGGAATGGTCGAGTGACCCCAGCGGCGATTTCGTCACCGAGATCCGGGTCGATGTCGGCAATCAGCGGGGCGTCCTTGCCAGCCTGGCCGCCGCGATCGCCGAGCAGGGCTCCAATATCGAGAACATCCAGTCCCGGGAGCGGGATGGCCACAACACGAGCCTGGACTTCCTGGTCACCGTCCGCGACCGACCCCATCTGGCCCGTCTCATGCGGCGGCTGCGGCAGGTCCCGCGGGTAATGCGAATTCAACGGCTGATGCGCTGAGCCGCAGACACTGGCGGCTGTCGGTCGTGCGGCAGGCGGTTATGCCCGGCACCAATCAAATCGCGGTCTTCCGACTCCCCCCTTGACCAGCGTGTCTTGAATTACCTGGCTGCGCACTCAACTTTGGCGCATCACTGGCCAACTGCCGCGTCCGCCTGCCGCAACGGAAAATCCTCATGACCTCAGCCCAGCCCATTACTCCTGTCCTCACCCCTGAAGAGCGCCTGGCGGCCACCCGCCATGTCATGGCGTTGTGCCACGATTGGGGGCTGGGGGCGAGCGATATCCTCACCCTCCTGGCTTTGCCGGATTCGGTCAAGCCCCGCCATGTCCCCCGCTATGTCGAGCAGGAGGCCTTTCCCGACGAGGAGGGGGTCAACCGCCGTCTGGGTTATCTCGCCCGGATCGAGCATGCCTTGGGCACCTATTTTCCCCGCAATCCCAAAATGCGTTCCCTCTGGGTCAAGCGCGGCAATCGCAAATTTGGCCGGCGTCCGCCCATTACGGTGATGATCGAGGAAGGTGAGACGGGCCTGGCCGCGGTGCTGGCCCATCTGGACTGCACCTTTGCCTGGGATCAGACCGGCTCCCGGACCGAGTACGACGAGCGCAAGGGCTGACGCCTGGCCCCTCCGCCCCCCTCCGGCCCTCTTCCGATCCCCGGGGGCATGCAGAAGACCTTCCTGCTACCATAGGCGCGTCTTTCCTGCTGCCCAGGGCCGCGCCCCATGTCCCATTCCCTCCTGCCGCCCTTCCCCCTGCTGGTCGCCGCCCTGGCGCTGCCGCTCGGGGGCCTTGCCAGCCAGGTCGCCGGACTGGATCTGAGCCTGCGCGAGTCCGACCTGGCCCCGGATGTCACCCTGCGGGAGCATGAGAATCGCACCGTCCAGGAGTACCGGATCAATGGCCGCCTCTACAAGGTCAGGATCACACCCAGCGTCGGCGCGCCCTATTACCTGGTCGACCAGGACGGCTCCGGCGACCTGTCCTGGAACAGTGGCGCCGGCCCCGCGGTCACCCGAGTCCCCCAGTGGGTGCTGATGCGCTGGTAGTCCCGGTTGACCGCCAGGGTACCGTCGCCACCCACCCCTTTGGTTCAGGAGCATCTTTATGAGACGTGTCGTCCGGTCGTTGTCGATTCTCGCCCTGACCCTGGCCCTGAGCCAGCCGCTGCTGGCGGGGACCCTGGAGGACGTCAAGGCGCGTGGCACCCTCAGGTGTGGCGTCAATGGCGGGGCGCCGGGGCTTTCCCTCAAGGACCCCGCTGGCCATTGGAGTGGCATGGACGTCGATTTCTGCCGTGCCGTCGCCGCCGCCACCCTCGGGTCCAAGGACAAGGTGGCGTTTGTCCCCCTGACCGTCGCCGCCGCCCCGGTGGCCCTGGCTAAGGGTGAGGTGGATCTGCTGGCGCGCAACTTCAGTTGGAATCTGGAGCGGGACGTCAGCGCGGGGATCAGCTTCGTCGGCATCCTGCTCTTCGACGGCCAGGGGTTCCTGGTCCGGCGCGATACCGGCATCCTCAGCGCCCTGGAACTCGATGACAAGCGGGTCTGCGCCCTGGAGGGCTCCACCAGCGCCGATCATGTCCGGCGCTATTTCGACCGTCACCGCATGGACCTCGACCTGCGACTCTTTCCCGACATGGGCGCTGCCGCCAAGGCCTATCTGGCCGATGAATGTCAGGTCCTGACCAGCGATCACCTCCAGTTGTATGGCCTGCGGGCCGGAATGGAGCAGGGTCAGGACCACCGCGTCCTGCCCGAGATCATCTCCAAGGAGCCCCTGAGCCCCGCGGTGCGCGAGGGCGATGGCCGCTGGTTCGATTTGGTGCGCTGGACCCTCTTTATCCTGATCGACGCCGAGGAACTGGGTATCGACTCTCGTAACGTCCAGCGCGCCATGAGCGACGCCCAGGCCAGCGACACCCGCCTGCTGCTCGATGTCGAGGGCCAGGTTGCCAAGAACCTGGGGATCGATCGGGACTGGGTGGCGCGGGTCATCGGCCAGGTGGGCAATTATGGCGAGATCTACGCGCGCAATCTGGGCGACCAGTCGCCGCTCAAGGTCAAGCGTGGTTTCAATGCCCTATGGAATGACGGCGGTCTGCTCTACGCGCCGCCGCCGCGTTAGCGTGAAAGTCACCAGGCCTGTCCGTCATCATCGAGGGTGTGGCGCGCCGCCTCATGAGAATTAGCGTGAAAGCTATGGCAAAGTCTTTCATATTCAGGAGGGTGGCGCGCCCCTTCATGGCGGTTCGCGTGAAGCCCATCCCCAATGACGGTCATCGTCAGAGGCGCGGTAAGACCCTCTGGTGACGGTTAGGTTGCTGTCGTGGCCGCCCCCTTTCCCCTCCTCATACCCCTTGGAACCCTGTCCTCATGCCCCTGATCAAGCCCTTCGCCGGCCTGCGTCCGGCCCCCGGCCGCGCGGTCGAGGTCGCCGCGCCCCCCTATGACGTGATGAGCACCGAGGAGGCCCGCGCCATGGTGGCGGGCCGGCCATGGAGCTTTCTGCACATCTCCCGCCCCGAGGTCGATCTGCCCGAGGGCACGGACCCCTATGCCCCAGCGGTCTATGCCAAGGCGCGGGAAAACCTGGAGGCCATGCGGTTGGCGGGCGTGCTGGAGCGGGACCCGGCCCCCTGCTACTACGTCTACCGCCTGACCATGGGCGAGCACGTCCAGACCGGCCTGGTGGCCGCCGCCTCGGTGACGGCCTATGATCAGGAGCGCATCAAGAAACACGAATTCACCCGGCCGGTAAAGGAAGACGATCGGGTGCGCCAGATCGACGCCCTGGACGCCCAGACCGGTCCGGTCTTTCTGGTCTACCGGGCCACGCCGCGCATCGACGCGGTCCTGGCCGCCGTCAGCCAGGGCGAACCCGCGGTGGACATCCGCGCCACCGGCGAGGTCCGCCACCAGATCTGGGTGGTCCGGGATGGCGACCTCATCCGGTTGCTGTCGACGGCCTTCGAGGCCCTACCCGCCCTCTACGTGGCCGACGGTCACCATCGCTCCGCCGCCGCCTCCCGCGTCGCCGCGGCGCGCCGGGCCGCCAACCCGGCCCACACCGGGGAGGAGGCCTATAACTACTTCCTGGCCGTCATCTTCCCCCATGACCAGATGCAGATCATGGACTACAACCGCCTGGTGACGGACCTGCACGGCCTGGACCGGGACGAGTTCCTGCGCCGGGTGGCGGTGCCCTTCCGGGTCGAACCCAGCCCCACCCCGGTCAAACCGGCCAAGGCCGCCGAGTTCGGCATGTACCTGGATGGCGCCTGGTACCGCCTGACCCTGGACGAGCGGCGCATCCCCTGGGACGACCCCGTGGGCCGTCTGGACGTGAGCCTGCTCCAGGACAATCTCATCGAGCCCATCCTCGGCATCGTCGATCCCCGGCGGGACGAGCGCATCAACTTCGTCGGCGGCATCCGCGGCCTGGAAGGCCTGGTGAAACCCGTGGACGAAGGCCGCTACCGCGTCGCCTTCTCCCTCTTCCCCACCCGCATGACCGAGCTCATGGCCGTCGCCGACGCCGGGGAAGTCATGCCGCCCAAGTCCACCTGGTTCGAGCCCAAGCTGGCGGACGGCTTGGTGAGTCATGTCCTGGATTGAGAGCCAAGCCTGGTTCCGAGGTTGAGGGCGGGCCGGGGCCAGGATCAGCACCTCGGCCCCTCATCCCCGGGCAGACTGGGTAACCGAGCCACGTATCAACACGGACAAACAGCGATGAATGCTTGCCATCGCGTTGAAAAGATGGGTGTGCGTGCCTGGTGAATATCCAGATCCGGCCAAACCTCCTCCTCGTCCAGTCCCCGCGCCGCTAACCGCCAAATCATGGTGACATCGGTTTATAACCTGCCTGAGGACACGGCCGACGACGCGGCGGTGGTCGAGCACTGGCTGGCGGCCCTGGCGGGGAAATACCCTGAGGCCGATCTGGCCCGGATGCGGGAGGCCTGCGCGCTCCTGTTGGGCTGCCGGGGCCGCCAGACCCTGGAGACGGGGGAGACCCAGGTCCGCTATCGCCTGGCGAGCGCCGATATCCTGGCGGGGATGCACCTGGACGCGGACACCCTGATCGCCGCGCTCCTCAATGGCTGCCTGGAGCGGGGCGAGGTGCGTCTGGAGGACCTGGCCAAGCGCTTTGGTCCCGGCATCGCCCGCATGGTCGGCGACCTGCGGCAGATCGGCCAACTCGCCAACGTGGAGGCCGTCATCGCCGGCAAGGCCCAGGAGCGCCATGAGGAGAATCTGCGCCGCCTCCTGCTCGGCATCGCCGAGGATGTGCGGGTGGTGCTGGTGGTCCTGGCGGAGCGCCTGCACCTGATGCGCTGCATGAAGGGCCTGGACGAGACCCGGCAGCGCAAGCTGGCCAGCGACACCCGCCGCCTCCATGCCCCCTTGGCCAACCGCCTGGGTGTCTGGCAGATCAAGTGGGAGCTTGAAGACCTGGCCCTGCGCTGCCTGGAGCCAGACGCCTACCGTCGTATCGCCCAGCTCCTCGGCGACAAGCGCGCCGAGCGCGAGGCCTATATCGCCAACGTCATCGCCCTGCTCAAGGCCAAGTTCGCCGAGGCCGGGGTCAAGGCCGAGATCACCGGCCGCCCAAAACACATCCATAGCATCTGGCGCAAGATGCAGCGCAAGGGCGTGGACATCGAACAGATCTTCGATCTGCGCGCCGTGCGCATCCTGGTCGACACGGTGGCCGACTGTTACGCCGCTCTGGGCCTGGTCCATGGCCTGTGGCGCCACATCCCCAAGGAGTTCGACGACTACATCGCCACCCCCAAGGGCAACCTGTATCAGTCCCTGCACACCGCCGTGGTGGGACCGGAGGACAAGCCCCTGGAGGTGCAGATCCGCACCTGGGACATGCACCGCCACGCCGAGCTGGGCGTCGCCGCCCACTGGGCCTACAAGGAGAGCAAGGGCTCGGACGACGCCTTCCAGCGCCGCCTGGTGTGGATGCGCCAATGGATGGAACTGCTCAACGAGGGCGAGGACGACGCCGACTTTCTGGAGCGTTTCAAGACCGAGTTCGAGCCGGCCCATATCTATGTCCTGACCCCCCAGGCCAAGGTCATCGACCTGCCCCGCGGCGCTACGCCCCTGGATTTCGCCTACGCCATCCACTCCGAGATCGGCCACCGCTGCCGGGGGGCCAAGGTCGATGGCCGCATCGTCCCCCTCAACCAGACCCTGCGCAGTGGCCAGACCGTCGAGATCATCACCCAGAAGAACGCCACCCCCAGCCGCGACTGGCTGAGCGTCCATCAGGGTTACCTGATGACCGCCAAGGCGCGCAACCGGGTACGCCAGTGGTTCAAGCAGCAGGACTTCGACCGCTACCTGGCGGAGGGCCGCGCCCTGCTGGACAAGGAGCTGACCCGTCTCGGCATCGAGATCCGCCTCCAGCCCCTGGAACATCTCGCGCAGCGCTACAACTTCCTCAAGGGCGAGGACCTGTTGGCCGCCATCGGCCGCGGCGACGTGGCGGTGGGTCAGGTCGCCCGCCAGATCGGTGAACTCACCGCCCCGCCGGAGAAGGAGCGGGAGGAACTGGTCCCGGAGGACCTCGTCAGCCGCAAGCGCGAGCGCCGCCGTCGCGCCCCGCCCACGGCTCGGGGGCGCCCGGAGGTGGTGGTGGCAGGCATCGATGACCTCATGTCCCACTTCGGCCACTGCTGCAAGCCGGTGCCAGGGGACCCCATCCGCGGCTATATCACCCGCGGTCGCGGCCTGACCATCCACCGCCGTGACTGCGAGAACCTGCGCCAACTGGCCGCCGCCGAGCCCGCCCGGCTGATGGAGGTGTCCTGGGCGCGTGACCTGGCTCAAGGCGGGGCACAGGCCGGGACTCAATCCGGGAGCCAGGCCGGTACCCAGGCCGCCTATCCCGTCGACATCCTCCTCGTCGCCGCCGACCGCAAGGGCCTGCTGCGCGACATCTCCGCCGTCTTCTCCGACGCCGACATCACCCTCCTCGGCGTCAACACCAGCACTGACCGCACCACCGACCGCGCCACCATGCGCTTCACCGCTGAGGTCCACGACATGGACCAGCTTGAGCACCTCCTCAACCGGCTGCGCATGATCCCGGATGTCATGGCCGTACGGCGGCCGCGTTGATCAAGGTTGCATGGGGTGACATGACTCGTAGGGTGGGCAGGGCAGGTTACCTTAAGTAGAGTTGTCGCCCGAGGTGCAGGTCAGTCGTGGGTTTTCGGAACTCAAGCCCTGCAACTAGACTGCCATGGCAGGCCAGACGGCCCATCGATCTGATCGTTAGCTGGAATTTTGAGCACAGCATTCAGTTCGATCAGTTATCCCAATCCATCAGTTGCAGTTTCACTACGCTGCGGCATTCTGGGGTCAATTGCTCCCGGTTAGCTTCCAGGCAGGCGAGGACCCGGCCATCGCCGGGTTTGACCTGGGCACAAAATCTAGCGACATCGCCCTTACAGGTGCGCGCCGATTCCTCGGGACTCTGGAAGAGCATTCTGCAATCTAGGGTCAATTTGTCCTGATGGGTAGCGAAGCAGCGCTTGATTCGGTCTTGGCCGGGTTTGACCTTGGCGCAGTATTTTTCCAGGTCAGTCTTACAGACCTGTTCAACCGATTGCCGGTAGGGTGCTTCCTCCGTCTGCACCACGCCCGTGGAGCCGCAGCCCCCAAGGACCAAGAGGATGATTGCCAGCAAAGGCAGCCCAGCGTGGCTGAGAATGAAAACGGGTGCTTTCATCAAGCATTACTTCCAATAATAAGCAGGTGGTACGGGGAAAAAAGGATATCTCACGCCTGGCGCTGCGGGCGGTGGTGGTCTCTAGTGGAAACGCCTCAGTCCGCCTCCTCCCCCTTGACCTGATTGATCTGCTGGCGGACGGCGAAGAAGGTAGCCAGACGCTCCTGGATCTGGCCATTGATGCTGTCGGGGGGGTAAAGGCCGTCCTTGTCTGGCTGGCCGGCGGGCAGGCCGGTGAGGAGTTCCATAGCCTGGTCGACATGGGCGACGGCGTGGATCTGGAAGTCGCCCCGGGCCACGGCGTCGCGCACCTCCTGGTTCAGCATCAGGTGCTTGCGGTTGGCGTGGGGGATGACGACCCCCTCGGCGCCGGTGAGGCCCCGCGCCCGGCAGATAGCGAAGAATCCCTCGATCTTCTCGTTAACGCCCCCGATGGCCTGGACCTCGCCGTGCTGGTTGACCGAGCCGGTGATGGCTAGGGATTGCTTGAGGGGGAGGTCGCCAATGGCGGACAGCAGGACACACAGCTCCGCCACCGAGGCGCTGTCGCCTTCCACCGGGCCATAAGTCTGCTCGAAGACCAGGCTGGCGGACAGGCACAGGGGCTGGAAGCGGGCGTAGCGGCGGCCCAGATAGGCAGAGAGAATAAGAACGCCCTTGGAGTGGATGGGCCCGGCCTGTTCTACCTCGCGCTGGATGTCGACCACCTCGCCGTGGCCCAGGCGGGCGGTGGCGCTGATGCGGGTGGGGGTGCCGAAGGCCTGGTCCCCCAGGGCCATGACGGAGAGGCCGTTGACCTGACCGAGCTGGACGCCCTGGGTGTCGATGAAGAGGGTGCCGCGCAGGATCTCCTCCTGGAGGCGCTCGCGCATCTGGCCCAGCCGCCGGCGGCGGGCGGCGATGGCGCCCTCGATCTGGAAGCTGTCGATCCGTTCCAGGCGCTCGCGACGGGCCAAGTGGTCAGCCTCGCGCAGCAGGTCTAGGATGCCGCCAAGGTGGATGGAGAGACGCTCGCCGTCCGCCGCCCGGCGTGCCGCCTGCTCGATAACCCGACCGACGGCGGCACGGCTCAGGGGTAGGAGGCGCTCCTGGCGTTGGAGGGTGGCGATGAGGCGGGCGTAAAGGGGGTCCTGGCTTGGGGGAATCTCCGGTACCGGCTGCCCCGGCAAGCGCGGCAGGTCCTCGGCGAAGTCGGCGGCGATTTTGAAGAGTTGGGCGAAGTCGGGATCGTAGGCGTCCAGCAGGTAGTAGAGCAGACGCTCGCCCACCAGGATCACCTTGACCTCCAGCGGGATGGGCTCGGGTTCAAGGGAGGTGGTGCCGGCCAGGCTCAGGACCCGCTCCAGGGATTCGATGCGGATCTCTCCGGCGCGCAGCACCCGCTTGATGCCGTCCCAGGCGAAGGGGTTGGTCAGCAGGCGCAGGGCATCGAGGATCAGATAGCCGCCGTTGGCACGGTGCAGGGCGCCGGCCTTGATCAGGGTGAAGTCGGTGGAGAGGGTGCCCATGCGGGCGATGTGTTCGATACGCCCGATCAGATTGAGATAGCTGGGATTGTCCTCGTGGATGACCGGGGCGCCGTGCAGCTCGGCGTTGTCCACCAGCAGGTTGACCCGGTAACGGGTGAAGGGCGGATCGTCGGGGCCGGGGGCGCGGCTGTCCTCGCTCTCGCCCTGGCGGAACAGCTCGCCGTTCTCGATCATGTCCTTGCGCACCGCGGCCAGGTAGTCCTGGACCGCCGGCAGGTCGGCGTAGTCGGCGGCGAGCTGGGCCATGAGGGTGCCCACCGTCCGCTCCATGGTCTCCTGGTTGAGGACCTTGAAGCGTCCGCGCATCT
The DNA here is from genome assembly GCA_009928645.1 of Gammaproteobacteria bacterium. GTDB lineage: Bacteria > Pseudomonadota > Gammaproteobacteria > Chromatiales > Chromatiaceae > M0108. The sequence continues at coordinate 26,659 of SACH01000014.1, forward strand.
CCTTCTGCCACAGGGGGACCTGGCTCAGGGTCTGTTGCAGGTCTTCCCGCAGTTCCTCGATGACCGCGCCGAGCTGGTCGCGCTCCTCCTCGGGCAGGGCGTTGAAGTCGTCAGGGGCCATGATGTGGCCCTCGCGCACCGGCGCCAGGGTGTAGCCATTGGGGGTGTGGATGAGGGCGATGCTCTTGTCCTTGGCCTTGCGCCCGATGGTGCTGGCGGCCTCTTCCTCCCGGGCCTTGAATTCTTTCTGGATCTCCTCAGCGCGGTGGCTATAGTCCTCGCCCTGGAAGGCGGCGGGGACGGCGTTGAGCAGGTCCTCCACCAGTTGGCGCAGGTCGGCGCGCAGGTGACGGCCGCGCCCCGGCGGCAGGCGCAGGGCGTTGGGGCGTTGGGGGTTGTTGAAGTCGGCGACGTAACACCAGTCGTCCGGGGCGGGGGATTCGCGGCGACGCTGGGCCAGCACGCCCTCGATCAGGGCATGCTTACCGAGGCCGGCGGAGCCCATGAGGTAAAGGTTGTAGCCGCGGTGGGGCAGGCTGATACCCAGGTCGATGGCCTCCAGCGCTCTCTCCTGACCCAGGCCGGGAGGCAAGGGCTCCAGTTCGCTGGTGTCGACGAAGTCGAGGCCGGAAAGGTTGGAGGGGTGGTACAGATCGGCTGCCGCCAGGAGCGCACTCGATTCCATGGTCTCTCATCCTTCCGGGCCCCGTCCCGGTAGGCGGGGTGGGGCCCGGGGCTGGGCTGATCCCGCGCGCGCCTAGAGGTATTCAGGCAGGTGCTTGCGGATGGCCGCCGGGTCCTGGGTCGTCAGGTTCTTGTCGAGCTCGGCCACGATCGCCTGCTTCAGGCCCTCGGACTGATGCTTGCGCAAGAGGCCGAGAAAGCCCGGCGCGGCCAGGATATAAAGCTTGCTGAAGGCGCCGGCCAGGCGGGCGGCGTCGAGTTCTTCACAGACGAACAGGGCGAAGCGATCGGCACCGTCCTGCTTGTGGGAGGCATCGGCGCCGACGCCATGGGCGCTGCCGGTGCTGGGGTTGCGGTCGCGACCGGTTTTATCGGATACCAGGTCGCACTCGTGCAGGCGCGCCTCGGGATTGGTGAGATCCTTGGTCTCGGTGAGGGGGCTGACGGATTTTTCGGCGGTGAACAAGCGGGCGCGGCTGTTATCGGCGGCTAATACCCAGATGGCCATGATGTTCCTCCTGCTCCTAAGAGGCGCGACCCACCGGGACGGGGCGCGCGGTGGCTGGGACGGTGATTGGCCCCATGGCGGGGGCGCTAGCGGGTCCCTGATTTGAGTTTATACCCATCGCCACTCAATTTTCGGTTTTTCCGGGGGCCGGTGGTGACGCGGCCGCCGGGGGCGGGGTGCCGGGCTCCGCCGTTGGGGAGGTCACCTCTCCCAGCCAGGCCAGAAGCAGTTCATAGCCCAGAGCCAGCACTACGGCGCCGAGGAAGAGACCGATGATGCCCTGGCCGATGAAGCCACCAATGGCGCCGACGAAAATGACCAGCATGGGGACTGAGATGCCCCGACCGAGCAGCAGGGGCTTGAGGACGTTGTCGATGGCGCCGACGAACAGGGTCCAGATCAGGAAGAGGACCGCGGTGGTGGTGCTGGCGGTGTAAAAGAGATAGATGGCCGCCGGCAGCATGACCGGAAAGACGCCCAATTGGATGGTGCTGAGCAGGAGGGCGACCAGGGCCCAGAGTCCCGCAGCGGGTAGCCCGGCGGCCAGCATGCCGAGGCCGGCCAGGGTGGCCTGGATGATGGCTACCCCCAAGATGCCGCGGGAGACGCTTCGGACCACGGCGATGGCCAACTCGGCGAAGCGGGACCCATGGTGGCCCGCCAAGCGGTGGGCGATGCCATGGGCCACGTTCCCCGCCTCCTCGCTCTTGGCCAGCATGACCGCGGCGATGAAGATGGCGAGGATGAAGTGTAGGACGCCCAGGCCGGCGTCCTTGGCGAACCCCAGCACCTTTTGACCGAACTGGCGTAACTGGGGCTCGATCTGGCGCAGGGCCTCCTCAATGTTTTGCGTGGCCGTATGCCAGAGGTCCTGGATATCGCTCCCGATCAGGGGAATGTAGCTGAGGTCGGGGGCCGGCGGGATGGTCCAGCGGCCCCCCTCGTAACCCTGGGCCAGACTCTCCGCGCCCTGAACCAGGGTCTCGCTCAGCAGATAGATCGGCAGGATGAGCACCAGCAGGGCGATCAAGCTGAACAGGGTGGAGGCCAGGACCCGCCGGTTGCCGACCCGCCGCAGCAGGGCCACGTAACCGGGGTGGACGGCGATGGTGATGATAATCCCCCAGGCGATCGGCACCAGGAAAGGCTGCATGATGGCGAAGCACAGAGCCACCCACAAGGCCAGCAGGCTGATGCGGATAGCGATTTCCACTGCCCGGTCCACGGCGTTACGGTCGTGGTCCTGGGACGCCGGGCTGAGGTCGGGTGGGGGCGGGGCTTGGAGCATCGAGGTGGTTGCGAACGGAAGACAGGCAGGGGATGAAGGGAGTGTGGAGGCTTCGGAGGCTTAAGGGGTCAGGGGACGGAGGGGGCTGGACCCTGTAAGCCCGGACCCGGGGAAATGGCCGGGTCACCGGGGGGGACCAGCCGCTCCCCGGCGGACCTGGCGGGAGGATCACTCCATCTTGATGGTGACGCCACTCGAACTCAGATTGAACTGCAATCCTTGAGAGGTGGACTGGAGGCGCATGATGACCCCGTTCTGGTTCTTGAGAACGGTGCCGCCCACGCCGCCGGCAAGGGTGATGCCACCTTCCAACTGCACGTAAGTACCCGGAAAGTCAGACAGCTTTTTCAGGTCATACACCTCGCCCACCGCGGAAACCTTGGAGGCACCAAAGTTGGCGCCGGCACTGATGCCATTGATCTTGAAATCGTGGGTCTGACTGCGAAAGGTGAGCTGACCCTTGCCAAAGCTACCGCCAACGATAAAGGCGATCTGGGTCTCGTCGATGCTGACGGTGCCCGAAGGTTGCTTGGCAGGGGCCTTTTCCGCCAGGGCGGCACCCGAGGCCAAAAGGGCCAGGCCCAACAAGGCATGGGTAAGAAATACTCGGCGTTTGATCATGTCTGGGCTCCGATAAATAACGATCAAAAAGGAGCGGGTCACCTTACCACATCCGTCCGGCTGTTAATCGAGTCTGCCGTAGCTGCCATGCTGCCTGCGCGAGCCTGTGCCCCGCCGCCAGAGGTGCTTCCTCCCGACGTCAGCCGGCGCCTTGGTCCCGACACCCTCCGGCTCAGGCAGCGTGCCAAACCCTGCCGCTTGATCCTTGGCTATGCCGTCGGTGTCACCCAGCGATCGGCGGCGGCAGTATCGGTGTCGCGCGCCCCCACCCAGCGTTCGCCTGTCGGGGTGATCTCCTTTTTCCAGAAGGGGGCGCGGGTCTTAAGATAATCGATGAGGAATTCGCAGGCACGAAAGGCCGGTCCGCGGTGGCTGGCGGCGACGGCGACCAGCACGATGGGGTCCTGAGGCTCCAGGCTGCCGATGCGATGCAGGATGCGGATGGCCAGCAAGGGCCAGCGCCGGGCGGCCTCCGCGGCGATGGCGGCCAGGGCCTTCTCGGTCATGCCGGGGTAGTGTTCAAGGACCAGGCGGCTGACCGTGGCATCCTCATTGAAGTCGCGCATCAGGCCGATGAAACTGACTAGGGCCCCCACCCGGGGCTGTCCTTGCCACAGGGATGCCTGTTCCTTGAGAGGTTCCAGGGGTTCGGCCTGAACGCGGATGTCCACCACCATCGCCTTGTTACTCAGGCGGTTTGTTCCACGGGCACCAGCGGGGGGAGGGGCTCGGGTGGGGCGACTTCCTGGGATTGGGGGGAGGGAACGAAGCTGAATCCGCAGACCTCGGCTGTCAGATTCTCCGCGGAAGTACGTGGATATTTCCGGCAGCTCGGGGGACGAAAGTGATAGATGGCGCAGGTGCTGAGGCCTTCGGCATCGAAGCGCAGAAAGGGGCAGGGATAGGGGAGCTTGCAGCACTCACCGCAGCGGTTACAGCTACCGACGCGGTTGTCCGCGACCGGCAGGAGCGAAGTCGCGAGGCGCTTTAGTTTCTTCTTCATGACCTGAGACTTAGCGGGAAAGGGGAATAGAGCCTGACCGAACCGAAGCGAGAGCGGCCAACCTGGCTGGGGAAGCCAGGCACTCAGAAAATGCGATTCATGCTACCGCAACTCGAAGTGATGGAACAGGGTTTGTCCCAAGTGCGCATAGGTTCGGGCCTGGAAGTCTGCCGGCGGTACCGGGATGGCGCGCCGCGTCAGGGGGGTTCCCAGCGGACCACTCCTGTCGCGGATGATCTGGAGGGCGTAGTGCTGCACCCCGGCCGTCGCGAGCCGGTACATCAGGGTCGTCACCTGAAAATGAAAGTGCCCGTCACCGTCATCACCTGGGTTGCTATGACCCTCGCGGAAGGTCTCGCCGGGTGGGACCAGGGTGGTCCTGACCTCCAGGGGGATGCCGCTGGCCAGCAGGAGGTGGAGACTTCGCCAGGCCCGTTCCCCGGCGTCCGGCGCGCCGGTCAGGGCCCGGTAGTCCTCCGGCAAGGCCTTGATGTCGAGACCCACCCAGTCCAGTCGTGGCAGCAGCGCGCTCAGGCGTCGGGGATGGATGCCGGCCGTGTGCAGGCCGATCCGGAAACCCAGTGACCGGACCTCGTCCATGGCCTCGCCCAAGGCCCACTGAAGGGTGGGTTCGCCACCGCTGAAGACCACCGCGTCCAGCAAGCCCTGGCGGCGGCGAAGAAAGTCCATGACCTGGGGCCAGGGCAGGGGGTGCTGGCTCCGGGGGGCGAGCAGGTCCGGGTTGTGACAGTAGCCGCAGCGCCAGGGGCAGCCCTGGCAGAAGACCACCGTCGCCAGTTCTCCCGGATAATCGATGCTGGTCAGAGGGGTAAGACCGCCAACCTGGAGCATGAGCTATACCTGTACACCCCCCTGCTTACAGGCTGGCATGGTCCCCGGGCTGGCATGATCCCTGATCTGGCATGGCCCCTGGGTTGGGCTGGCACCTGGGCTGGGATAGGTTGCGCAAACCGATGTTTTTCTTTCTCCCTTCCCCCTGGCGCTGTCTATGGGACACACTGGACACGGCGCTACGGAAAAATGCTCGGCTCCCATTTGTAAGGCTCTGTTTTTTCATTCCAGGTTGTCGCGAAAATATAGAGGCCATGAACGAAGAAACAATGACTTGCGTGTCAGTTGCGGCGCTACCGTGTCCAGTATGGGTAATAGACAGCCCCTGGCGGGGGAGGACTGGGGAGAGGGGGTCCAAAGGGTCAAGCAAGGGTTCCTCCGGATCGGATCGGTCTGGACCGAAGCTGGGCGGGTCCGAGGGGGATGGCGATGGACAGGGGGCCTCTAGCATCGCTCCGGGGCCTGGTCGCGCCCTGGTTCGACGAAGTAACGCCGTTCCTGGTGTTCGGCCCTTTTGCCGGCATTGAAGGCGCTCACCGGACGGTGATAGCCCATGACCCGGGTCCAGACCTCGCACCGGGTGCGTTCTTCGTCCCGCAGTGGGAAGGGGATAGTGGCGGGCGTGGCTGATGGGGATGGGTATGACATGGCAGGGATCTCCATTGGTTTCTCGGGGGATGGCGACAGGGTCGGTCAGGCGGCTTGCGCACTGGGCTGATTCCGGATCGGGACCTGGACCGGAGGCAGTACCTGGACTGGAATCTGCCCGGGGACCGGGGTCTGATGCGGGACCTGGGCCGGAATCTGGTCCGGAACCGGGGGGTGGTCCGGGTGCTGGCCCCTGATCGGTGGCAAATCCCGGACTCCGGTATGGTCTGGGGCCTTGCCTCGGAACTTGGCGCGAGAGAGGCCTGCGCTTGCATCCGTTATGGTGAGTGAAGCGTTGCCATGACCCTTTGTCTGGTCGGTGGCTCGGGGCTGGCCAGGGCGCCGGGCCAGGAGTTCCTCGTCACAGCGCGGGCAGAATTCATGCTCCCCGGCCAGATAGCCGTGGCGGGGGCAGATGGAAAAGCGGGGGGTGATGGTGAGGTAAGGAAGGCGGAAGCGGCTCAGGGCGCGCCGCACCAGGCGCTTGCAGGCCTCGGCGCTGGAGAGTTGCTCGCTCATGTAAAGGTGCAGGACGGTGCCGCCGGTATAGCGGGCCTGAAGCTTCTCCTGCATCTCCAGGGCCAGGAAGGGGTCGTCGGTGAAGCCCACCGGCAGTTGGGTGGAGTTGGTGTAGTAGGGCGCTGCGGGAGTGCCGGCTTGCAGGATGCCGGGAAAGCGTTTGCGGTCCTCGCGGGCGAAGCGGTAGGTCGCCCCCTCCGCCGGCGTCGCCTCCAGGTTGTAAAGATGGCCGGTCTCCTCCTGGATGGCCACCAGGCTTCCCCGCAGGTGGTCGAGACAACGCAGGGCCAGGGCCTGACCCGCCGGCGTGGTGATGTCCTCCCGGTCGGCGGTGAAGTTACGGATCATCTCGTTGAGGCCGTTGACGCCAATGGTGGAGAAGTGGTTGCGTAGGGTGCCGAGGAAGCGCCGGGTGTAGGGGAAGAGGCCGTCGTTCATGTGGCGCTGGATCACCTTGCGCTTGATCTCTAGGCTGTCCCGGGCCAGGTCGGTCAGACGATCCAGGTCGGCCAGCAGGCCGGCCTCGTCGCCGGGGTGGAGGAAGCCCAGGCGGGCGCAGTTGATCGTCACCACCCCCAGGGAGCCGGTCTGCTCGGCGGAGCCGAAGAGGCCGTTGCCGCGCTTGAGCAGTTCCCGCAGGTCGAGCTGTAGCCGGCAGCACATGGAGCGCACCTGGTGGGGCTGGAGCTCGGAGTTGATGAAGTTCTGGAAATAGGGCAGACCGTACTTGGCCGTCATGGCGAAGAGGCGCTCGGCGTTGGCGCTGTCCCAGGGGAAGTCCGCTGTCATGTTGTAGGTGGGGATGGGGAAGGTGAAGATGCGGCCCTTGGCGTCCCCCGCGGTCATGACCTCGATATAGGCGCGGTTGATGAGGTCCATTTCCACCTGGAGCTCGCCGTAGCTGAAGGGCTGTTCCTCCCCGGCGATGACCGGGACCTGGTCGCGCAGGTCCTCCGGGCAGACCCAGTCGAAGGTCAGGTTGGTGAAGGGGGTCTGGCAGCCCCAGCGGGAGGGGACGTTGAGGTTGTAGATCAGTTCCTGGATGGCCTGACGTACCTGGGGATAGCTCAGCCCGTCGCGGCGCACGAAGGGCGCCAGGTAGGTATCGAAGCTGGAAAAGGCCTGGGCGCCGGCCCATTCGTTTTGCAGGGTGCCGAGGAAGTTGACGATCTGGCCGATGGCGGAGGACAGGTGCCGGGGCGGGCTGGATTCCACCTTGCCGGGGACACCGTTGAAGCCTTCCCGTAGCAGGGTGCGCAGGGACCAGCCGGCGCAATAGCCCGCCAGCATGTCCAGGTCGTGGATGTGGAGGTCCCCCTCGCGGTGGGCGGCGCCGATCTCGGGGGGATAGACGTGGGACAGCCAGTAGTTGGCGATCATCTTCCCCGAGGTGTTGAGGATGAGACCGCCCAGGGACCACCCCTGGTTGGCGTTGGCGGCCACCCGCCAGTCGGAGCGGTCCAGATATTCGTCGATGCTGGCGGCGGCGTCCACCAGGGTGCGGCGGTTCGCGCGCAGCGAGCGGTGCTGCTCCCGGTAGCGGATATAGGCGCGCGCGGTCTCAAAGTGGTCGGCGGCGATCAGGGTCTGTTCCACCAAGTCCTGGATGCCCTCCACCTCCGGCGGGCCACCCTGGTCGTAACGATGGCTGAGGATCTTGACCACCTGGACGGTCAGTCGTTGCGCCTCCGCCGCCGGAAATTCGCCGCTGGCGTGCCCGGCCCGCTCGATGGCCGAGCGGATCTTGGCGGCGTCGAAGGCAACCACCTGACCGTCGCGCTTGCAGATCCGGGTCGGGAGGGTAGCGGGGCGCTCCAAGGGAGTAAGCACGGGTTGTTGCCTCTTAGCACAATATGTAGTGGTACTGATTATAGAAGACCCAACATGTTGTGCTTTGACTCAGGTCAAGCTGGTTTAGGGGTGGCACGGAATCCTCGGCATGGAAAAAATCGCGGCCCCTTGCCATGTATGCCAGTAACTATCTGGTTCGGTTTCACGCTCCGCTTCCTCGACCAGCCGGGCCAAACGGAATCAGATACGGTTCGGGTATTTATACCCAGCACAAATCACGTTTCGGTGTAGTTCTGGTTTTCCGGGTCGGGTGGCCTCTGGCGGGGGACGCCGTGAATCCGTCCCTGGAGGCTTGACAACCGCATCCCTGCGGTTGACACCCCCGCCAGAGGCCACCCGACCCTCCCTTATCCGCCTGACCTACAATTGCAATGAGATGGGTATAATCCCAGTCCCCTCTTAGTTGTCTAGTTATCCCCTTGGGCGCGAACCGCCGCGCAACACACCTGGACACCATGACCGATGACTAACGACCGTCAGGACCTGGGGCCTACCGCCAACGCGGGGGCGGTCGCCGCCTTTTTGCACCAGCTCCAGGCCGTCCCTTCCCCGGCCAGCGGCCCCCGGGGGCGTCTGATCTTCGCCCTGGACGCCACCGCCAGCCGCGAGCCCAGTTGGGACCAGGCCATGGCCATCCAGGCCGCCATGTTCAGCGAGACCGCCGGTCTGGGCGGGCTGTCGGTGCAGTTGTGCCATTACGGGGGCTTTCATGAATTCTCCGCCTCGCCCTGGTGCCATCAGTCCCCGGAATTGCTGGCGCGCATGACCCGGGTGCGCTGCCTGGCGGGTCTGACCCAGATCGGGCGGGTCCTGGAGCACGCCCTCGCCGAAACCCGGCGGACCCGGGTCAATGCCCTGGTCCTTATCGGCGACGCCCTGGAGGAGGAGCCGGGGCCCCTGCGAGACCTGGCTGGCCAGCTCGGGCTGCTGGGGTTGCCGGCCTTCGTCTTCCAGGAGGGGCGCGATCCCCAGGCAGAGGAGACCCTGCGCGCCATCGCCCGGCTCAGCGGGGGCGCCTGGAGCCCCTTCGATAGCCACAGTCCCGAGGTGTTGCGGGACCTGTTGAGCGCCGTGGCGGTCTTCGCCGCCGGCGGCCGCCCCGCCCTGGAAGACCTGGCCCGGCGGCGTGGCGGGGCGATCCTGCGGCTCACCCAGGAGCTGGGACGGGGTTAGCCCATGGCGGGACGTCTACTCCTCCTCCTGCTGGCCATCCTCGGCCTGTTCTGGTTTCTGCGCTGGTTTCGCCGGAGCCCCAGCCACCTGGTGGCCCGGCGCCTGCGCCAGTCCGCGCTGTGGGGCGGCATTGGCCTGGTGTTTTTCCTCGCCCTGACCGGGCGCCTCAATCCCCTCTTTGCCGCCGTCGCCGCGGCCATTCCGGTGGTGATGCGCGGGGTCAACCTGCTGCTCATGCTCCCGGCCATCCGCCAGGCCCTGCGTAACCTAGGCCTGGGGGGGCTCGCCGGTGGCGCGGGCGCTGCCCCGGGTGGGGCCCTGGGTGGGGTCGGGGGTGGCCAGCAATCGTCCATCCGCACCCGCTTTCTGGAAATGACCCTGGATCATGCCAGTGGCGATCTAGAGGGTCTGGTGCTGGAGGGGGAGGCCCAGGGGCAGCGCCTCTCCGCCCTGGGTCTCGACCAGTTGCTTCGCCTCCTGGAGCTTTATCGCCGGGAGGACGCGCAGTCGGCGGCCCTGCTGGAGGCCTATCTGGAGCGTACCCAGGGCACAGCCTGGCGCCAGTCGGATGCTGGTCAAACGGGCTCGGATGGGCGGCGGGAGGGCGCTCAGGCCCCGTCCGGCGGGGGCGTCATGAACCGGGAGGAGGCCCTGGCCGTCCTGGGGCTGGCCCCGGGGGCGGACGATGCGACCATCCGCGATGCCCACCGCCGGTTGATGCAGCGGCTGCATCCTGACCGGGGGGGCTCCGACTACCTGGCCGCCAAGCTCAACGAGGCCAAGCGCGTCCTGCTCGGCGACTGAACCCGGCCGCCGTGACCATCCTCGTCCTTGCCGAAAAGCCCAGTGTCGCCCGCGATCTGGCGCGGGTCCTGGGCGCCGGGCGCCGGGGGGAGGGCTATCTGGAGGGAGGTGGCTATCGCGTCACCTGGGCCCTGGGTCATCTGGTCCACTTCGCCGAGCCCGACGACTATGGCGGTGCCTGGGCGGCGCGCTGGTCCCTGGCCCAGTTACCCATGATCCCGGAATCCTGGCAGTTGCGGACGGCTGAGCGCACGGCCAGCCAGTTGCGTATCATTGAAAAACTGCTCAACGCCCCCGAGACCGCGTCCATCATCTGTGCCACGGATGCCGGCCGCGAGGGGGAGCACATCTTCCGCCTCATCTACGAGCACGCCCGCTGCCGCAAGCCGGTGCAACGCCTCTGGGTCTCCAGCCTGACCGACGAGGCGATCCGCGAGGGCCTGGCCCGGCTCCAGCCCGGTAGCGCCTTTGATCCCCTGGCGCGGGCGGCCCGGGCCCGCGCCCAGGCGGACTGGCTGGTGGGCATGAACCTCACCCGCGGCTACACGGTCCACAATCGCGTCCTCTGCACCATCGGCCGGGTGCAGACGCCGACCCTGGCGATGATCGTGGCCCGGGACCAGGCCATCGCCGGTTTTGTGACTGCCTACTTCTACGAACTGGTGGCGACCCTGGCGGAGGGCTTTCGCGCCCGCTACTGCCGGGACGGCGAAACCCGACTCGACACCCGCGCCGAGGCCGAGCGTCTGTACCGTGAATTGGCCCCGCATGAGACCGGCCGGGTCGCGCGCCTGGAGCGCAAGGTCCGCCACAATCGACCGCCGCCCCTGTACGACCTGACGAGCCTGCAACGGGACGCCAATCGCCGCTTTGGCCTCACCGCCGCCCAGGTCCTGGAACAGGCCCAGGCCCTTTACGAGACCCACAAGCTCATCAGCTACCCTCGGACCGAGAGCCGCCACCTCCCCGAGGATCTGGTCCCCCGCCTGCCGGCCATCCTCCGCGGCCTGGAGCATCCCCTGGCCGGGGAGGCCTTGGCCCGGCTGGAGGCGGGGCACCGGCTCGGCAAGGCCTACGTCGACGACACCCGCCTTACCGACCATCACGCCATCCTCCCTACCGGCAAGCGCCCACCCGCCGGCCTGCCGGAGAGCGCCCGAAGGATCTTCGACCTGGTGGCTACCCGCTTCGTCGCCGTCTTTCTCCCCGACGAGACCGTCGAGGAGACCCGGGTGATCCTGGATATCGGCGGCGCCGAGTTCCTCGCCCGGGGCAGCCGGGTGCTTGATCCTGGCTGGAAGCGCGCCGAGCCCCCGCGCCGGCGCCCGGCCTCAGGCCAGGGCGTTACCGGGCCGGCTGGAGCGCCGGCCAAGGGCCAAGCGCTGCGCCCAGCCACCGGTCAGCCCGCGGCACAACGCGCGTGGCAGGCCGCGGGGCACGTCACGGGGCAGTCTGACGGGAAATCTGCCGGAAGGGCTGACGGGAAGGCTGATGAGGGGGCTGACGGGAAGGCAGCATCGCGGACGGCGGGGCAGACCTTGGGAGTGGAGGTCGGTGAGGCCTTGCACCAGCAAGCCGCTGGCGATGGCAAGATGACAGTCAAGAACGGCCAGCCGCCATCCCCCTCCGGTCCGGAGGAGTCGGCAGACAGGGAGGGTCCCCTGCCGCCCCTCGCCGTCGGTCAGATCGTCCAGGTCAGCGGTCTGGAGGTGGTGGAGAAGGAGACCCAGCCCCCCCGTCCCTATGACGACGCCAGCCTGCTGGCGGCCATGAAGAACGCCGGGCGGGAGATCGAGGACGATGCCCTCGCCGCCGCCATGAAGGAGTCGGGCCTGGGTACGCCAGCGACGCGGGCGGAGATCATCGAGAAGCTCATCCGCACCGGCTACGTGGAGCGCCAGCACAAGCAGTTGCGGGCCACCGCCAAGGGCCAGGCCCTCATCGGGCGGGTGGCCGAACCCCTGCGCAGCCCGGAACTGACCGCGCAATGGGAGCAGCGGCTGAAGGACATCGAGCGGGGGCAGGCCGCGGCGGAGGATTTCTACCGTGACATCGTCGCCTGGGTGCGGGGGCTGATCCCGACCCTGGGCCAGGGACCAGCCTTGTCCAGGTTGGCGGCAGTGGCCGAGCGGCCACCTACGGGGCAAGGGGCGCGGCAGCGGCCGAAGCGGCGGGACAGCGAGCCGGCGGTGCAGCAGGCGGGGCAGATGGCACCGCGCCAAGGGGGGCGCCAGGCGGGTCAGTCGGCAAGGCGGAAGGCGGGTGAGAAGGCAAGTCGGCATGAGAGCCAGACGGCGGTGCCGAAGGTTGGTCAGAAGAGGGGACAGCAGGCAAGTCGGCTCGAGAGTCAGACGGCGACGCCGAAGGTTAGTCAGAAGGAGGGGCAGCAGGCAAGTCGGATCGAGAGTCAGCAGGTAATCCAGCGGACACTTCACCAGGCGGGCCAACAGCCTGGTCGACAGCCAGGTCAACAGGCCGCAGTGAATCCCGGTGGGCGGCAAGCCGCGGACAGGACGGGCGGCCTCGGCCCCCTGACCTGCCCGAAGTGTGGGCGCGGCCAGATCATCGCCGGGCGCCGGGGTTATGGCTGTGAGCGCTACCGTGAGGGCTGTGACTTCGTGGTCTGGAAGGAGGTGGCCGGGCGCGAACTGACCGCCGCGCAGATCAGGGACCTGATCGCCACCGGTCGTACCGGCCTGATCCGTGGGTTCACCGCGGCCTCCGGTGTCCAGCTCGCTGCCCGGCTCCGCCTGGACGATCAGTGGCGCGTCGTCCTGGATTTTGCCGCAGAGGAGGCTTTACCCGCGGCGGGGGCGGGCCGATAATCCGCCGGCCATTTACCTCGCGGCCACCGCCCATATCCAGACGATCGGCGACCGTTCCCGTCAAGTTCGCCCCCAGGTTACGCCATGAATCCGGAAAAGGTTGTCTTTGGCTTTTTCATCGTCCTTTCGCTGACCCTCAACTTCGGGTTTTTCATCGGCGATCTGGACAATCCGGAACATCACCAGGTGTGGGAGCTCTTTGCCACGCTGGTGGTGAACGCCATTGCCACCGTGCTCAAATTTGGTGACCGCACCCAGTTGGGGGCGGTACTCCTGGCCACCAGCCTGGCGGCCATGCTGCAACTCATAACCGCCGTCATCATTTGGGCGATGGCGGTCCATGTCTCCCAGGAGGGGCTGACCCCCGCCGTGATGGCCAGCATCGTCTCCCTGAGTGGCGGCGCCATGATCGCCAACGTCATCTCGGTGGTGTTGCTGGTGATCGAGACGGTCATGTTGCGGCGCTGACGGGGCGGTATCGGGTCGCTGGCGTCCAGACCATGGATAATGTCGCCTTCCTGATCTTCCGGCGCATGAGGGCGCCCCTGATCGTCCTCATCGCCATCTATGCGGTCAGCGTCACGGGACTGGTGCTGATCCCGGGGCAGGATGCCGAAGGCAACCTCTGGCACATGGACTTCTTTCACGCCTTCTATTTCTTCAGTTACACCGCCACCACCATCGGCTTCGGCGAGATCCCCTATGCCTTCAGCGATGCCCAGCGCCTCTGGGTCACCCTGGGGATCTATCTGTCGGTGGTGGCCTGGTTCTATTCCATTGGCACCCTCATCGCCCTGCTGCAGGATAAGACCTTCCAGGATTCCCTGGCGGAATTGCGCTTCGCGCGGCGCATCCGGCGCATGCGGGAGCCCTTTTATCTGGTCTGCGGCTACGGCGAGACCGGCGGGGCCCTGGTGCATGCCATCACCGAGGGTAACCGCCATGCCGTGGTCATCGACCTGCGCCAGGAGCGGGTGGACCTGTTGCAGCTCGAGAACCTGCGGGAGTACGTCCCCGCCCTCTGTGGAGACGCCCGCCGCCCCCGTCATCTGCTGGAGGCGGGTCTCAAGCACCCCCGCTGCGCCGCGGTGGTGGCCCTGACCGACGTCAATGAGACCAATCTCAAGATCGCCATCGCCGCCAAGCTGATGCACCCGGAGGTCAAGGTCATCTGCCGTGCCGATTCCCACGAGGTGGAGGCCAATATGGCCGCCTTCGGCACCAACTACATCTTTGACCCCTTCGACATCTTCGGTGCCTACCTAGCCATGGCCGTCGCCGCCCCGGGGCTGACCTTGTTGCGGGATTGGCTGTCGGGGCTGCAGGGTGACCCCCTCAAGGAGCCCCTCTTCCCACCCGCACGGGGGCTGTGGATCCTCTGCGGTTACGGGCGCTTCGGCAAGGCCATCGCCACCAATCTCAGTGCCCGGGGCTTGCAGTTGGTGGTCGTGGAAGCGGAGCCGGAACGGACGGGCTACCCTGAGGGTCTGCCCCTCGTCCTGGGCTGGGGCACCGAGGTCCGGACCCTGGAGGAGGCGGGGGTGCGTCAGGCGGTGGGACTGGTGGTAGGCACCCACAACGATGCCAACAACCTCTCCATTGTCATGACGGCGCGCGCCCTCAATCCCGACCTCTTCATCGTGGTGCGGGAGAATCATCGGGACAACGAGGAACTCTTCCAGGCCGTGGGCGCCGACATTGTCATGCATCCCAGCAGCATCATTGCCGAACGCATCCGCGTGCTCCTCGTCACGCCCTTGTTGACGGAATTCGAGCAGTTGGTCCAGGGCTATGACGATGCCTGGTGCTGCCAACTGGTCAGCCGCATCGTTGCTATGGTGCAGGATCAGGTGCCCGCTGTTTGGGAAGTCCTGATCAATGAGGAGGAGGCGTACGCCGTCCATACTCTGATCGGCCAAGGCGGATCCCTCACCCTGGGTGACCTGCTGCGGGACCCCCAAGACCGCGAACGGCCCTTGCCCATCATTCCCTTACTTCTGGTGCAGGGCGAGGGACGTGAGGTCCTCCCCGATGGAGGGCGTCAGTTGCGCAGTGGCGACCGGCTCCTGCTCTGCGGTTTTACCCTCGGCCGTTCCCGTCTCGGTTGGACGTTACAGAACCTCCACGCCCTCGATTATGTCCTGGTCGGCGCCAGCCCGCTCGAGGGTCTGATCTGGCGCTGGCTCTTCCGTCGCCGGGCAGCCACCACCACAACCCTGCCACCCGCCACGGATCGGGGGGGAAAGGCTAACAAAGCCTCTATTTCCGGTTCCTGATTCATCCCTGGGATGAAGGCCTGTTCCTGGGGGCGACTCGCTTAATTCAGGAAGCAATTGAGGAACGGTGGCCAAGGCTGGCCGGGGTTGGCCCCAGTGGCGGGGGTGGGGATTGCCGTGGTCGGTCCCCGTCTATGCCATACTAGCCTCAATCTCTAACCATCGCCTTGCGGTTTTTGGCCGACCCGAAAGACGGCAAAGCGATTGGCGATGGCTACGGGTGGGTGATGCCGAGAGGGTGTCTGACGGCTGCCCTGAAGAAGGCCCCAGACGCGTTCGATTGGCCCTTGCGGTTGGCCAGATGGTTCCTGGGATCGGGCCGTGCTGGGATCGGATCACCCCTCGTTTTTTTATGACGCCGGCCGAGTTGTAAGGGCCTCCATCCACGCCAAGAGGATCATGACCCATGACGCAAATTCTTGATCGCCTCCATCAGGAGCACAAGCAAATCAGTAGGTTGCTGGACCTTATGGACGACATTCTCGCCATGTTCCATCGCGGCCAGGAACCGGACTACGAGATCCTCAGCGAACTTCTGCAGTATATGGAGGACTATTCCGATCAGATCCATCACCCGGTCGAGGAGGTGATCCGCGAGCGCCTCCGCCTGGCTGGGCAAAATCAGCCTTACCTCGATATCCTGACCCGCCAGCACGAGGCCCTCAATGAGATGACCCACAATTTCCGCCAGGCCGTGGAGGGCGTGGTCAATGGCGAGGTCCAGCGCCGTGATCAGGTCGAGGCCTATGGCCGGGAGATGGTCACCACCCTGCGCCATCACCTCAATCTGGAGGAGACCGAGGCCTTTCCCCTGGCGCGCCAGGTGCTGAAGGAGGCGGATTGGGCGGCGATCCAGGAAGAGGTGGCGCGGACCATCGACCCGCGCCTGAGCGAGACCGAACTTCAGCGGATCCGCACCCTCGTTCAGCACCTGACGTCCCAGGTCCGCGGCTGAGGAGCGGCCGCGGCTCGCGTCACCCCACTGATCGCGCCGCCACCCTGCTTGTTAGGGTGGCAGTGGGGGCCGTTTAGACAGTGTCCATCAATTGATTCCCCCCTTGAGAAAGCCCCCAAGGGCGCAAGTCGGGAACAAAACATGAATACCTTCTCACTGGGCGTCGGCGTCCTGGGCTTCGTCACCCTCCGCCACAGGTTCCAGGGCCTCCGGATAGGAATCCTGGACGAGGATGACCCCGGCCAGCGGGGGCAGGTCGATAAGGATGGAATGGGGCCGCCCCATCCACTCGATGGCCTCGGAAGCCCCCCCCTTGCGCTCGCCGAAGGAACTGCCGCCGTAGACCTCTGCATCGGAATTCAGCACCTCGCGGTAGTGACCGGCTTCGGGCACGCCTAAACGATAGCCCGACCGCGGCACCGGGGTGAAATTGAAGACGGCCGCCACGTTCGCCTGGCCCTCACGATCCTTGCGCAGATAACTGAGCACGGACTGTGAGGCATCGTGGCAGTCGATCCACTCGAAGCCGCTGTCCTGAAAATCCAGGTCATAAAGGGCACGCTGGGTGCGGTAGAGGCGGTTGAGGTCCGCCACCAGCCGCTGCACCCCTTGGTGGGGCTCCCGCTCCAGCAGGTACCAGTCCAGTTCGGCGGCGAAGTCCCACTCCCGACCCTGGCCGAACTCGCAGCCCTGGAACAGCAGCTTCTTGCCCGGATAGCTGAACATGAAGGTGTAGAGCAGGCGCAGCCCGGCGAATTTGCGCCAGCCGTCCCCGGGCATGCGGTCGAGGATGGACTTTTTGCCGTGAACTACCTCGTCGTGGGAGAAGGGCAGGACGAAATTCTCGGTAAAGGCGTAGAGCAGTCCGAAGGTCAGCATGTCGTGGTGATAATGCCGATAGATCGGGTCCTTGGAGAAGTAGGCCAGGGTGTCGTGCATCCAGCCCATGTTCCACTTCATACTGAAGCCCAGGCCCCCGGCGAAGGTTGGCCGTGACACCGCCGGCCAGGCAGTAGATTCCTCGGCGATCATCAGGGTGCCGGGGTGTTGGCCGTGGGTGACCTCGTTGAGCTGCCGCAGGAAGTCCACCGCCTCCAGATTCTCGTTGCCGCCATATTTGTTGGGCAGCCACTCGCCAGCGTTGCGGGAATAGTCCAGATAGAGCATGGAGGCGACGGCGTCGACGCGCAGGCCGTCCAGGTGGAACTCCTCCAGCCAGAAGAGGGCACTGGAGAGCAGGAAGTTTTTCACTTCGTGCCGTCCGAAGTTGAAGATCAGGGTCCCCCAGTCCTTGTGCTCCCCCAGCCGCGGGTCTTCGTGCTCGTAGAGGGCGGAGCCGTCGTAGCGGGCCAGGGCGAAGGTGTCGCGGGGGAAGTGGGCCGGTACCCAATCAAGGATGACCCCGATACCCTGCTGGTGGAGGTGATCAACGAACCAGCGGAAGTCGTCCGGTGAACCAAAGCGGCTGGTGGGGGCGAAGTAACCCGTGGTCTGGTAGCCCCAGGAGGCATCCAGGGGATGTTCGGTGATGGGCAACAGTTCGATATGGGTGAAGCCCGCCTCCTTGACATAAGTCGCCAGGTGTCGGGCGATCTCCCGGTAACCCAGGAACTCGCCGTCGGCGCTGCGCTGCCAGGAACCCAGGTGGACCTCGTAGACCGACAGGGGGTGGTGGGTCCAGTCAATTTGGGCGCGGGTCGCCAGCCAGTCGGCGTCGCCCCAGGCGAAATCGGCTTCGGCCTGGGTGATGCAGGCCGTTTCCGGGCGGGTCTGGAAGGCAAAGGCGTAGGGATCGATCTTGACGTGGGCGTGGCCGTATTGGTCGCGGACCTCGAACTTGTAGAATTCCCCCGGGCCGATCCCAGGCAGGAAGAGTTCCCAGACCCCCGAACCGCCACGGGCGCGCATCGGGTGAACCCGACCATCCCAGGCGTTGAAGTCGCCGACCACACTGACCCGCTGGGCGTTAGGGGCCCAGACGGCGAAGTGCATGCCCGGGATCCCGGTTACCGTGCGGGGGTGCGCGCCCAGGAAGCGATAGGCGTGCCAGTGCCGACCCTCGCCGAAGAGGTGTAGGTCGAAGTCGGCGAGTTGGGGCGGGAAGGCGTAGGGGTCGATCAGTCGATGGATCTGGCCATGGGCATCGGTCCAGTCGATCTGGTAGCCCGGGGGCACCAGGGCGGGGTCGCCCTCCCAGACGAAGAGATCCGTACCCGCGATGCGGGGCACCTCGAGGGTGGTGCCGGCCACCCTGACCCGCTCGGCCTTGGGCAGGAAGAGCCGCAGGCTGCACCGGCCGTCGGCGATATGCCGCCCCAGGATGTCGAAGGGGTCGTGGTGGCGGGCCTCGATGATGCGCAGGAGCGGCTCGGGGATGGGGGGGGCGGGGGTGGATCCGGTGGTCATGACAGCCTCTCTCCTGTACGGCGGGGTGCGGTGGCGCAACGGGGGAAAATGGTACCATAAGGCCCCGTTAGGGTTCGTCAGCCGCCAGGAGCCCTCGCCAACAGGAAGTCGTCAACGCCACGCGCGGGCGTGGTGAAGGGTCGGGCGTGATGAGGGGTCCGGTTGGGCCGAGGCCTTCCGGACCGCACGGTCGCCAGGCACCCTGAAGTACTAACAGCGGCATTGCGGTTACGCTTAAACCAGGGAGGAGCGGGATAGCCGAACCTGATCTAAGTTGTTGATCGTGAAATTGACCTGGCCTGAACCAGGAAAACCATTGCCAAGGGGTATCTCATGCCGGATGCAAGCCAACGCTTCGTCAGTCGTCTCACCCGCAACACGCTGGCCCTGATCCTGGCCGGGGGGCGGGGCTCCCGTCTGCATGATCTGACCAAGTGGCGTTCTAAGCCCGCCGTGCCCTTTGGGGGGAAATTCCGCATCGTCGATTTCCCCCTGTCCAACTGCATCAACTCCGGCATCCGCCGCATCGGCGTCCTCACCCAGTACAAGTCCCATTCCCTCATCCTCCACATCCAGAAGGGTTGGGGTTTCCTGCGGGGTGAATTCGGTGAGTTCGTGGAGCTCTGGCCGGCCCAGCAGCGGATCACCGAGACCTCCTGGTACGCCGGCACCGCCGACGCCGTGTTCCAGAATCTGGATATCATCCGCGCCCACAATCCGGACTACATCCTCATCTTGGCGGGTGATCACATCTACAAGATGGACTATGGCGCCATGATCGCCCATCACGTCGAGTCCGGTGCTGACATGACCGTGGGGTGCCTGGAAGTGGATCTCGGCAAGGCGCGGGAATTCGGTGTCATGTCTGCGGACGTGGACGGCAGGGTGCGCCGCTTCGCCGAGAAACCGGACCAGCCGGACCCCATTCCGGGTCGCCCCGGGGTGGCCCTGGCCTCGATGGGGATCTATGTCTTCAACCGTGGCTTCCTCTACGAGCAACTCATTAGGGATGCGGATAACCCCGCGTCCAGCCATGACTTCGGCAAGAACATCATCCCGAGCGTTATCGATAAATACCGGGTTCTGGCCTATCCCTTCCGCGATGTCCGCAGTGGTGAGCAGGCCTACTGGCGGGATGTGGGCACGGTGGACGCCTTCTGGCAGGCGAATCTGGAGCTGATTGGCGTGACCCCGCCCCTGAACCTCTATGACGCCTCCTGGCCCATCTGGACTTACCAGGAACAACTGCCCCCCGCCAAGTTTGTCTTCGACGACGAAGACCGCCGCGGGATGGCGGTGGACTCGATGGTCTCCGGGGGCTGCATCATTTCCGGTGCCGTGGTCCGCCACTCCTTGCTCTTTTCCAATGTCCGCGTCAACTCCTACTCTTACGTCCAGGACACGGTGATCCTCCCGGATGTGGATGTGGGCCGTAATTGCCGGTTGCGTTACGCCGTCATCGACCGTGGCTGTCGTCTCCCTGAGGGCCTGGTGATCGGTCATGACTCCGGCCAGGACCGCGCTCGGGGCTTCCATGTCACCGACGGCGGCGTGACCCTGCTCACCCCCGAGATGCTCCATCAGGAACCCAGCTATGTCCGCTGATTCCCACTTGGACCCGCGGCGCCTGCCGGTGGTACTGTGCTGGCACATGCACCAGCCGGACTACCGGGGACCGGGCGGCCGCGAGTTCCACCTGCCTTGGGTCTACCTCCACGCCCTCAAGGATTACTCGGACATGGCCGCGCACCTGGAGGCCCAGCCCCAGGCTCGCGCCGTGGTCAATTTCGCCCCGGTCCTGTTGGAGCAGATCGAGGACTATGCCCGGCAGATCCAGGCCTGGCTGACGACCGGCACACGCATCCGGGACCCCTTGCTGGCCGCCCTCGCCGGTCCGGGGCTGCCCCTGGATATGGCCCGACGCCGGGACCTCATCGCCGCCTGCCGCAAGGCCAACAAGACCCATCTCATCGACCGCTTCCCCTGCCTGCGGGAACTCATCGACCTGGCCGACTGGTTCGGCCACCACCACCAGGCCGAGCTTTATATTAACGACCAGTTTCTGGCTGACCTCCTGGTCTGGTACCACCTGGCATGGACCGGTGAGCACATCCGCGACAACGACGCGCGGGTCGACTCCCTGCAGCGCAAGGGGCGTGGTTTCAGCCTCGAAGACCGGCGGGCCCTGGTGGATCTCATCGGTGAGCAGCTCCAGGCCCTGGTGCCCCGTTACCGCCGCCTGGCAGACGCGGGGCGGGTCGAGCTGTCCTTCTCGCCCTACGCCCATCCCATCTTGCCGCTACTCCTGGATCTGCGCTGCGCCCGGGAGGCCGTCCCCGACAGCCCCCTGCCGGAGCTTGGGTCCTATCCCGGCGGTGAGGAACGGGCACGCTGGCACGTCCGCCGTGGCCTGGCCACCTTCGAGCACCATTTTGGCCGCCGCCCGTCTGGCTGCTGGCCCTCCGAGGGTGCCCTCAGCGAGCCCACCCTGCGCTTGCTGGAGGAGGAGGGCATCCGGTGGGCCGCCAGCGGCCAGCGCGTCCTCTATCACAGCCTGCACCCCCAGTATGGCGATCACCTCCCCGAGCATTGGCTGACGAGTCCCTATCGGCTGCGCGACGGCGCCCTTCAGTGCTTCTTTCGCGACGACGGCATCTCCGACCTCATCGGCTTTACCTATGCCGACTGGCATGCCCGGGATGCCGTCGCCAACCTGATCGAACACCTGGAGCAGGTCGCGGCGGCCACCCAGGGGCGGCCCAACCGTGTTTTGTCCATCATCATGGATGGTGAGAATGCCTGGGAGTATTACCCCCACAACGCTAGTTTTTTTCTGCCGGAGCTCTATCGCCGCCTGGCCAGCCACCCGCACCTGCAATTGACCACCTTCTCCACCCTGCTCGCCGCCCAGACCAACCCACCGCCCTCTCTGGAGCGCCTGGTGGCCGGCAGTTGGGTCTACGGCACCCTTTCCACCTGGATCGGCAATGCCGATAAAAATCGGGCTTGGGACATGCTGGGCGCGGCTAAGGCGGTCTACGACCGGGCCCTGGCCACGCGCGAATGGACCCCGGCGGAGCGCGAGCGCCTGGATCTACAACTCGCTACCTGCGAGGGCTCCGACTGGTTCTGGTGGTTTGGCGATGACAACCCGGCGGAGGCGGTCGCCGATTTTGAGCGTCTCTACCGGCTGCAACTGCGGCAGCTCTATGAGCTCCTCGGAGAGCACCCTCCCGAGAATTTGTCACACCCGTTCACGACCCGCTCCGGCGGCGCTGAACATGGCGGGGTCATGAAGCGCAGCTGAGAGTTTCCCTGCCTGGGGCCCCGCGGCCGGCCAAGCCAAGGGTGACGGCTATACACTTACACCCGACCGAGGAATCTCCGTGGAAGAAGTCTATGACCTGATGGCAAGCCTGCTGGCCACCAAGGCTGACGAACAGATGATCGGCTTCGCCGGTTTCAGTCGGGGGTCTGGCCCCGACGAGGAAGCCGGGGAGGGGCTCATCAAGGTCGCCGCATTTCTCCGCCCTGATGGCAGTGGTTATCTCACCCTGACCTTTATCCAGGATCGGGCCGCGGGGACCGAGGCCCTCCTGGGCAAGCTCGATCAGGAGGCGTTCCGCGCCCGGCTCGGTCCCGATTGCGAGATGCTGATCGCGATCCCCCTCGATGCCTTCGCCGCGACACCCGACTTTCTGGTCGAGGAGCTCGATGTCTACTTCCATCACCTCCAGGGCCAGGAGCGGCCCCTCGTCGAGACCCGCCTCCTGCCGGCCCTGTGCCAGGTCTGCGCCCTAGAGATCAAACCGCTTCAGGACTGGCGGCCGCTGGCCCGCTAGCGCCAAAGGCTTCCTGGTCGGAGTGGGCCGGAGTCTGATACCAGTTCAGCTTCTCCCGCAGCCGGACGACCTCACCGACGATGATCAGGGTAGGGGGGTCCGGTTTGTCCGTGGCGATGACGTCCTGAATGGTCGCCAGGGTGCCGGTGAAAACCCGCTGGTTGTGGGTGGTGCCCTGCTGGACCAGGGCGATGGGCATGTCCGGGGGAACGCCGTGCTTTCGTAATTGCTCAACGATGACCGCCAGACCCACCAGGCCCATGTAGAAGACCACCGTCTGCCGAGGCTGGGCGAGTTGTGGCCAGTTCAGGTCGATGCTGCCGTCCTTGAGGTGACCGGTGACGAAGGTGACGGACTGGGCGTAATCGCGGTGAGTGAGGGGGATACCGGTATAGGTGGCGCAGCCGGAGGCAGCGGTGATGCCCGGGACGACCTGGAAGGGGATACCCTCCGCGGCTAGGGTATCGATCTCCTCGCCGCCGCGACCAAAGATGAAGGGGTCGCCGCCCTTGAGGCGCAGGACCCGCTGGCCCTGCTTGGCCAGGTCGGCCAGCAGGCGGTTGATGTCCTCCTGACGCATGACGTGATGGTCGCGCTCCTTGCCTACGTAGATGCGCCGGGCATCCCGGCGCGTCAGGTCGAGGATCGGCTTGGCCACCAGGCGGTCGTAGACCACCACGTCGGCCTGCTGCATGAGGCGCAGGGCGCGGAAGGTGACCAGATCCGGATCGCCAGGCCCGGCACCTACCAGGTAAACCTCCCCCATGCCCGCCCCGGGGCCGGTGGCGGCCAGTTCGCGGGCCATGGCGGCATCGGCCTCCGCCAGTTGACCGGAAAAGACCCGCTCCGCGACCCCCCCGACCAGGACCCGGTCCCAGAAATGGCGCCGGTCGCGCTCGTCGCTGAAGCGGGCCTTGACGGCGTCCCGATAGCGGGCGCAGAGGTCGGCCAGGCGCCCGTAGCCGGCGGGGATCAGGGACTCCAGGCGGGTGCGCAGCAGGCGCGCCAGCACCGGCGAGGCCTTGGTGGTGGTGACGGCCACCACCACGGGCGAACGGTCGATGACGGAGGGCAGGATAAAGCTGCATTCCTCCGGCCGATCGACCACATTGACCGGAATCCCGGCCGCCTTGGCCAGTTCGGCGACGCAACCGTTGACGGCACGCTCCCGGGTGGCGGCAATGACCAGGCGCATCCCCTGGAGGTCCCCATCCCGGAAGGGGCGTGCGTGGTGGACAAGGTCCCCGGCCAGCGCCAGGGCCTGGAGGTCAGGACATAGTTCAGGCGCTACCAGATGGATGTGGGCGCCGGCACGGCGGAGGCTGGTGACCTTGCGGGCGGCTACCGCACCGCCTCCGACCACGAGGCAAGGTTGCTGGCGGATGTCGAGAAAGATAGGTAACAAGTCCATGGGCTTAGATCAGGCTTGGCGGTCGGGGGACAGGAGCATCGGTTGCGCCGCGGGTGAAAACATCTTAATATACTGAAATACTTGGATACAGGATAGGATTATAACCGTGGTCAACGAGATCGATTCCGTCGGCCTCCAAGAGAAGCTAGCGGCGGGAGAGGATATCTGCCTGGTGGACATCCGTACGCCGGCGGAGATCGTCCAGGCCGCCATTCCCAACGCCATCCATCTGCCCATGCATCTCTTACCTCTGCGGATGAACGAGTTGCCCCGGGACAAGGAGGTGGTGCTCTATTGCCGCAGCGGGGCGCGCTCTTATCATGCCTGTCTGTATCTGGCCCAGCAGGGTTTTGACAACGCCATCAACCTGCGGGGTGGGATTATCGCCTGGGCGCGCCACGGCTTTGCGATCGAGCCGGGCCGGCTGGCGTGAGCGGCGGCGCGCGCCGTTTAGCGCGTTTGCCTTTTCACTGGGTTTGGCCTATAAACGCCCGACCCTAAGCCCTAAACCATCCGTCATAACAATACCCCTCGGAGATTCACATGGCAGCCTTCGATCAAGAACTTGACGCCAGCGGCCTCAACTGCCCCCTGCCCATCCTGCGGGCCAAGAAGACCCTCAATTCCATGGCCTCCGGCCAGGTCCTGCATATCATTGCCACGGACCCGGGGTCGGTGAAGGACTTCGATTCCTTCGCCAAACAGACCGGCAACGAACTGATGGAGTCCAAGGAAGAGGGTGGTAAGTTCCACTTTTTGATCAAGAAGGCCTGATCCGCAGGCATCTCCCCTAACACGCTTTGAGAGGTTTGCCGATGGAACAGAAAAAGCTGGCGATTATCGCCACCAAGGGATCGCTGGACTGGGCCTACCCCCCTTTCATCCTCGCCTCCACGGCCGCGGCGTTGGGTTATGAGGTCCAGATCTTTTTCACCTTCTACGGATTGCAGCTCCTGAAAAAGGATCTGTCCCTGGAGGTGACCCCCCTGGGTAATCCGGGTATGCCCATGCCCATGGGCATGGACAAGTGGTTCCCCGTCCTGGGCCTCACCCTCCCCGGCATGCAGGGCATGATGACCTCCATGATGAAGGCCAAGATGAAGAAGAAGGGGGTGGCCAGCATTGAGGATCTGCGTGAGCTCTGCCAGGAGGCCGAGGTCAAGTTCATCGCCTGCCAGATGACCGTCGACCTCTTTGATCTGGACCCCGCCGAGTTTATTGATGGTATCGAGTTTGCCGGCGCCGCGGCCTTCTTCGAGTTCGCTGGCGAGAGCGACATCTGCCTCTACATGTGACATGACCCCAGGGTTCTGACCGGACCCCAGGCCACCACGGACGCCGCCCTCGGGCGGCGTTTCACTTTCCGCTTTTCCTCTCCTTTTTTTCATGATATAAAAAGTTTTTATTTGCTCCTGGCACAGGGGGTGTCTATGGCGGATCGGCGCCTGCAAGTCTTCCACACGGTGGCGCGCCTGTTGAGCTTCACCAAGGCGGCGGAAACACTGCACATGACCCAGCCGGCGGTAACCTTCCAGGTCCGTCAGTTAGAGGAGCATTTCAATACCCGCCTCTTCGACCGCACCCATAATCGCATCAGCCTCACTGCGGCCGGGGAGCAGGTCCTGGGTTACGCCGACCGGATTTTCGAACTCTACGCCGAGATGGAGAACTCGGTGCGTGAACTGACCGGGGAGATCAGCGGCGCCCTGACCATCGGGGCTAGCACCACCATCGCCGAATACATGCTCCCCACCCTGCTGGGGGATTTCAAGGAGAAATACCCTGAGGTCACCATCCACCTGAAGGTGGCCAACAGCGAGGGTATCGTCTCCCTGGTCGAGAGTAACGCCATCGACCTGGGAGTGGTGGAATCCACGGTCACCAACAAGAATCTGGCGGTGGAGGTCTGCAAGCGCGACCACCTGGTCGGCATCGTCCCTCCGGGTCATCCCCTGGCCAAGAAGAAATCCCTCAAGTTTGCCCGACTCCTGCAATACCCCTTTATCTGCCGGGAGGAGGGCTCCGGTACCCGGGGCGTGATCAGCGAATACCTGGATCAGTTTCCGGAGTGCGAGGGCGCGCTCAAGATGGCCATGGAACTGGGGAGCCCGGAGGCCGTCAAGGGGGCGGTGGAGGCCGGTATGGGGGTATCCGTGGTCTCGCGGGCGACGATCCAGAAGGAATTGCGCCTCGGCACCCTGGTGGCGGTGGATTTGGATCCCCCCCTGGAGCGGCCCTTCTCCTTCGTCCACCAGAAACAGAAGTTTCGGCTGCGGGTCATGGAGGAACTCCTGGATTTTGCCCGCGCCTACTGCGAGGAACATCCGGGCTGAATCAGCCCCAGCCAAGCGTCGCGGCATGGCCCGTCCGGTCGCCGCAGAAACGGGACAGGAAAGGGCCATTCCCCATCCTGCGAATGTCCTGCCGGTCTTCCCATCTCAAGCGCCTCGGTCAGAGCCCTTGTCCCCCTCGCCTGGCCCCGTGACTTACCTCGCCTCTCAGCCGCGCCTGACGGCCAGGACCTTACTCGTTGATTGGAGCCACTTATGCTGACGCCGTCCCTGCCGCCCAGCGATGAGCGCCGCCTGACCCGGGTCTATCGCCGTTTGGACCCCGAGTCCAGGCGCACCCTGTTGCGCTTTGCCGAGTTTTTGCACGGCGAAATGGTCGGACGCGCGCCTGGGGCTGACGACGGCTCCTCTCCGCTGGATCCGGCCCTGGTGGAACCCGAGGCGATCCCTCGACCTGCCGAGGAGACCGTGGTCGGCGCCATCAAGCGTTTGTCCCTGAGTTACCATATGCTGGATCGTCACCCGATGCTCGATGAGACCTCGACCCTGATGGCGGCCCACGTCCTCAATGGTCGTCCAGCCCGGGACGTGATCGATGAACTGGAGGCGCTGTTTGCCCGGCACTACGGCGCCTACCGCGATCGTTTCACTCGCTGATCCGCGCAGCACAGGGAAGCCTTTCCGCCATGCAGGTCATCACCGACTGGTTCCGGCGCTATTTTTCCGATCCCCAGGTGGTCTTTCTGGCCGCGGCCCTCCTGGTGGGCTTCGCCGTGGTCCTCTCCATGGGCTACATGCTGGCCCCGGCCCTGGCGAGCATCGTCCTAGCCTATCTCCTGGAAGGCCTGGTCTCCTACCTCCAGCGTTACGGCTGGCCACGCCTGGTCGCGGTGCTGGTGGTCTATATCGCCTTCCTGGTCTTCGTCATCACCCTGCTCTTCGGCGTCATCCCCGTGGTGTCGCGCCAGGTGACCGACCTGGTCCAGCAACTGCCCGCCATGATCTCCTCCGGCCTGGTCTTTCTTGGCCAGTTGCCGGAACGTTACCCGGAGGTGATCTCCCCGGACCAGGTCCAGCAGGTCATCAGTACCATCCGCTACGAGATCACCAACTTTGGTCAGGGCGTCCTGTCCTGGTCCCTGGCCTCGGTGGTGGGCTTCATCACCCTGTTGGTCTATTTAATCCTGGTGCCCCTGCTGGTGTTCTTCTTCCTCAAGGACCAAGAACTGATCATCGCCTGGTTCATGAATTATCTGCCCAAACACACACGGATCGCCGGTACCGTCTGGCATGACGTCGACCGGCAGATCTCCAACTATGTCCGGGGCAAGTTCTGGGAGATCCTTATCGTCTGGGCCGCCACCCTGATCGCCTTCCAGGTGCTGGGGCTCAATTACGCCATGTTGCTCGCCCTGTTGGTGGGGCTGTCGGTGATCATCCCCTACATCGGCGCCTCGGTGGTGACCATTCCCGTGCTCCTGGTAGGCTGGTTTCAGTGGGGCTGGTCCAGCGAGTTCGCCTGGATGGCCTCGGTGTACTTCCTCATCCAGGCGCTGGATGGGAATGTCCTGGTGCCGCTGCTCTTTTCCGAGGTGGTCAATCTCCATCCAGTTGCCATCATCGTCGCCATCCTGGTCTTCGGGGGGCTCTGGGGCTTTTGGGGCGTCTTCTTCGCCATCCCCCTGGCGACCCTGGTCCAAGCGATCCTGACGGCCTGGCCACGTTCAGACGGCGAGACCTTCGACACTTGAGGGCCCGCCGATACGCCGCTCATCCCGGAGCGATCCCGCCAACCCGCATCAGCCCCAAACGCTCGCTCTCCCTTCCGGTTCTCCCAGGTAGTCACCCATGCGCTCCCTCACCATGGCCCGGTTCCTTTTCTGGTTCGCGCTCTTTCTGCTCCTGGCCCTCTCGTTGCGACCCTGGGTCGAGGATCTGCTGATCGGCTTTCGCGCCGAGCCGCGGGCCATTGCCCCCCGGGGGGACCTCGCCGGTGATGAACAGACCACCATCGCCATCTTCGAGGCTTCCACCCCTGCGGTGGTCTATATCACTACTACCACCCGGGTCCTGGATCTCTGGACCCGAGACATCACCGAGATCCCACGCGGCACGGGCTCGGGCTTCATCTGGGACGACCTCGGGCACGTCGTCACCAATTACCATGTCATCAAGGGCGTCCGCTCGGCCCAGGTGGGGCTCTGGGATCAGCGCAGCTACGAGGCGGACATCGTCGGCGCCAGCCCGGAGCATGACCTGGCGGTGCTGCGCATCCGCGTTCCCACCTCCCGCCCGGCCCCCCTACCCATCGGCACCAGCAGGGATCTGCGGGTCGGACAGAAGGTCCTGGCCATCGGCAACCCCTTCGGCCTGGACTACAGCCTCACCACCGGCGTCATCTCGGCCCTGGATCGCACCATTAGCGGCGAACAGGGCCAGACCATCCAGCACCTGATCCAGACCGATGCGGCCATCAACCCCGGTAATTCCGGAGGGCCCCTACTCGACAGCGCTGGGCGCTTGATCGGCGTCAATACCGCCATCTATAGCCCCTCCGGGGCCTTTGCCGGCATTGGTTTTGCCGTGCCAGTGGATACGGTCAACCGGGTGGTGCCAGAACTGATTGCCCGCGGCCATTTCCAGCGGCCCAGCCTGGGAATCAAGGCCGACGACGCCATCAGCGACCGTATTCTGGAGCAGTTGGGCCTAGAGGGGGTGCTGGTGCTTCGGGTGGAGCCCGGCTCGGCGGCGGAGGCGGCCGGCCTGCGGGGGACCAAGGCCGAACGCGGGGGAGGCATCGTCATCGGCGACATCATCCTGGCCGTGAATGGTCAGCCGGTGAGAAATCTGGCGGAACTCGCCGACCGGTTGGAAGGCCAGCAGGTCGGCGATAAGGTCGTCCTCACCCTCGACCGGGGAGGACAGCAACTGGAAGTGGGCGTCACCCTGGAGGGGGGACGCCGCGGGCCCTGATTAGTACTACTTTGTTACCTTGGTTGTTGAGCCGAGTTCATTTGATACGTTCCTTTTATAACATCGCTCAATATCCTTGCGCCTTTGCTCATGCCTG
>SACH01000339.1 GCA_009928645.1 Gammaproteobacteria bacterium
TTCCAGCAGATCTACGGCCTGGAGGTGGTGGTCATCCCCACCAACCAGCCCATGATCCGCGATGACCGTGGCGACCTGGTTTATCTCACCGCCAAGGAGAAGTACCAGGCCATCATCGAGGACATCCGCGACTGTGTGCAGCGCGGCCAGCCGGCCTTGGTGGGCACCGCCTCTATCGAGACCTCCGAGCTCATCTCCGGCCTGCTGAAGAAGGAGAAGATCCCCCACGAGGTCCTCAACGCCAAGCAGCACGAGCGGGAGGCGGGCATCGTCGCCCAGGCCGGGCGGCCGGGGGCGGTGACCATCGCCACCAACATGGCCGGCCGCGGCACCGACATCGTTCTCGGCGGCAGCCTGGATGCGGAACTGGAGGAGATCAAGGACGAGGCCCAACGCCAGGCCGCGCGCCAGGCCTGGCAGCAGCGCCATGCCCAGGTCATCGCCGCTGGCGGTCTCCATGTGGTCGGTACCGAGCGCCACGAGTCCCGCCGCATCGACAACCAGTTGCGCGGCCGTTCCGGCCGCCAAGGCGACCCCGGCTCCAGCCGCTTCTACCTGTCCTTGGAAGACAGCTTGATGCGCATCTTCGCCTCCGAGAAGGTCGGGGCCATGATGCAGAAGCTCGGCATGCAAGAGGGCGAGGCCATCGAGCACCCCTGGGTGACCAAGGCCATCGAAAACGCCCAGCGCAAGGTCGAGGGCCGCAACTTCGACATCCGCAAGCAGTTGCTGGAATTCGACGATGTCGCCAACGACCAGCGCAAGGTCATCTACCAGCAACGCCGCGAACTGATGGATGCCCGGGACGTCTCCGATACCGTCGGGCTCTGGCGCGCCGATGTCCTCGGCACCCTGCTGGATCGCTTCATCCCGCCCCAGAGCCTGGAGGAGCAGTGGGACCTGCCGGGGGCGGAGAAGGCCCTGGCCGAGCACTTCGGTGGCGCCTGGCCCCTTGGTCAGTGGCTGGCGGCGGACGACGGCCTGCATGAAGAGAGCCTGCGTCAGCGCGTCCTCGATAGTCTCACGGCGCGCTATGCCGAGAAGGAACAACAGGTCGGCCCCGAGGTCATGCGCCAGGTCGAGAAGGCGGTCATGCTTCAGACCCTGGATACCCAGTGGAAGGACCACCTGGCGGCCATGGACTATCTGCGTCAGGGTATCCACCTGCGCGGCTACGCCCAGAAAAATCCCAAGCAGGAGTACAAGCGCGAGGCCTTCGAGATGTTCTCGGCCATGCTTGACAGCATCAAGTCCGAGGTCATCGGTACCCTGTCGCGCCTGCAATTGGCCAGCGAGGGCACGCCCCTGGCCCCGCCGCCGCGGGAGGCGCCGGAACGGCAGTTCGAGTTCAAGCACGAAGAGTTCCATGGCCTCGGTAGCCCGGAAGAGGCCGAGGAAGCCCCGGCCGGATCGGGCGCCGCCCCGGCGGAACAGCCCTATCGCCGCGAGGACCGCAAGGTCGGCCGCAACGAGCCCTGTCCCTGTGGCTCGGGTAAGAAGTACAAGCACTGCCACGGCCGGACGAGCTGAACACCCTGTCTGGAGGCATTCCTCCTCCGGGACCGCGGGGACCGCCGCCTGACGAACGTCAGAGATGCCTGCCGCCACCGCCGAAGAAGGCGGCGGGAGCTTTCAGGTTGCGGATACCCGATCCCAAGCCGGCGACTCAGGGTAAATTTCTCAAAGTGACGGGTTACAGGCCCCTGGCAAGGTGGATGGGCGATGAGTGACGAGCAGCTTCCCTTCGAGCGGGTTCCTGGTGTGCGGCTGGCGGCGGTGGCGGCGGGTATTCGCTACCAGAACCGTGCCGACCTCTGTCTTCTGGAGCTGGCCCCGGGCACCCGGTGCGCGGCGGTCTTCACCCGCAATGCCTTTTGCGCCGCGCCCGTCACCCTCGCCCGGCGCCACCTGGCCGCCACCCCTCCCCGTTATCTACTGATCAATTCCGGCAACGCCAATGCTGGCACCGGGCCCCGGGGGCTGGCGGATGCCGAGGCGAGCTGCGCCGCCCTCGCCACCCTGGCGGGTTGCCGAGCCGAAGAGGTACTGCCCTTCTCCACCGGCGTCATCGGCGAGCCCCTGCCCGTCGATCGCCTGGTGGCGGCCCTGCCCGCGGCCCTGGCCGCCCTGGACGCGGCTGCCTGGCCGCTGGCCGCCCGCGCCATCATGACCACGGACACCCGGCCCAAGCTGGTGTCGCGTCGCTTGGCCGTGGCGGGCCGGGCTGCGGTGATCACCGGCATCGCCAAGGGCGCCGGCATGATCCGGCCCGACATGGCGACCATGCTCGCCTTCCTGGCTACGGATGTGGCCCTGGACCAGGGACTCTTGCAGGCCTGCCTGGCGGAGGCCGTTGCCACTTCCTTTAATGCCATCACGATCGATGGGGATACCTCCACCAACGATGCCTGCGTCATCGCCGCCACAGGGACCCTGGGTAACCTGCCCCTGGTCGACGCGGAATCGGCCGATGCCCGGGCCTTCCGTCAGGCCCTGACGGAGTTGTGCAAGGAACTGGCCACGGCGATCGTCCGGGATGGGGAAGGCGCGACCAAACTGGTGACCCTGGTCGTGGAGGAGGCGATGGATGAGCCGGAGGCCCGCCGGGTCGCCGATACCATCGCCCACTCGCCCCTGGTCAAGACCGCCCTCTTCGCCTCGGACCCCAACTGGGGCCGTATCCTGGC
>SACH01000340.1 GCA_009928645.1 Gammaproteobacteria bacterium
GCGCCCGCTGCGCGGTGCGGGTGCTGGCCGCGCTCTGCGCCGTGTGTCGCTCCTCCGCCTGTTGCACGGCGCTCGCGTTGGCCGTGCAGGCGTCCTGCGCATGCTGCACCGCCTGCGTTGCCTGGGCGGCGTCCGCCTCGGCCCGCGCCAGCCGTTGTTGCCGCTCCGCGGCGCGCACCTGGGCGGCCTGACACGCGGTGGCAAACATGGCGCTGCCCGTCTCGTAGACCTCGCCAATCTCCCGTTCCAGGCGTTGGGCTTCCTGCACCTCCTGGCGGGTCCGCCGGCACTCATCAAAATTGGCGCGCATGCGCTGCAGGGTAGCCGCCAGCCCGGTTTCTCCCCGTAACAGGAAGTTGCGCACTTCGGTGGTCAGTTTGCGTGACATGCCGCCGGTCATGCTGGTGCGGAGCATCTCGTTGAATTTGCCCCGCTCCTCGTCCGTGGACAACCGCAGGGCATTGACGCCGTGGTCGTACAGGGCGACGAAATATTCGCGCGCGGTGGCGAAAACCTTCAAACGTCCACCCCAGCGGGCGACGTTTTCCCGCAGCTCCGTGAGTTCCGGGACGACGTCGTCGGCCCCCTGGGTCAGGAGCAGCAGGTCCTGGAGGCGCACCTCCGCCCCCAGGCCGGTGATGACAAAAGGCGTGGGCTCCACGCTGGGTTCGCCCTTCCGTTCCAGGTGGACGCCGGCGATGAGTCGCGGCTCCTCCGGGGTGACGAGCTCGAGCGCCGCATACGAGGGTCGTCCCGCTTCGCCCAGGCGCCCCCAAATTCCGCGGTCGCCGCCCGTGGCGCCGGTTTCGCCCAGATTGGTGAAGGTCAGGCGCGACATGTCGGGCATGAGCACCACATAAGCGGCGATCATCACGGTGGTCTTGCCCGCCCCATTGATCCCCTCCAGGGCGGTGACATGGCGGTCAAGCAGGTACCGGTCGAAAAAAACCCCCTTCCAATTGACCAGCGCCAGGGCCTTGGCGTGGGTACGGGTGATCATGGGGCGGTCCTCGCTAAATGGGGGGTGGGGAACGGATTAGCGCGGGTGCTCATCCAGGTCTTCGGCAGCGCGGTCTTCGTCTTCCGCCTCGGGGCGGTCGGGGGTTTCCCCGCCGAGCACCACCTCGCCGCGGGCCACCAGGCGCGCGAGCGCCGCGCCCAGGTCGCCCTGATCGCGGACCGGATCCGCGAACCGCATCAAGGCGGGGCGCAAATGGAGCGCGCCCTCTTCGCCCTGGTCGAGAAAGCCGAGTTCGGCCAGGCGGCGCAGGGCCTCGGCCACTTTCTGCCGCACGGTTTCAGCGGCGAGCCGTTCGTCAAAGCGCCGGCTCCGGGGCTGCAGGAGCCGATAAAGCGTTTCGGCGCTGACCAGCCCGGCGAGCCGTTCCAGCACGTCCTCGGGTCCCAGCGCGCCCAGGCGCAACGCGGCCGGGTCCAGGTACATGAGCGCCAGGGTTTGTCCGACCAGCATTTCGCCCGCGGACAACCGCCGTTGCCCCAGGCGCTCGCCGCTGGGCAGCAGAAACACATAGCCATCGGCGCGCTGGACGAGTTCGCAGCCATAGCGGCGATAGAAGGGCTCCAGATAATCGAGCGCATCGACCAGATAGTCGTACAGGCCGCCATCCTCCCGCCCGAAGTGGCGTCCCTTGCGCAAGGCCAGGTCGACGGCGGGGAACTGCTCGGCGCCCAGGGCGTCCTCAAAGGTTTTGAATGCGCTGCTCATCGTCCCTCCGGGTTGGTGGCTGGTTGCGCGGGCACTACGGTCCAGTCTTCCACTTCCAGCCCCGTGGAAACCGCTTGCCAAGGCCGTTCGCGAGCGCTGTGGGTACGCCGCCCCCGCGCCAGGAGGTGGGCCACGCGGCCGGCGATCAGGTACGCCTGCGCCGGCGGATAGTGGCTCAGCACCTGGGCGGTAACGGCCGCCAGGGCATCGGCCCCCGCCGCCAGGGCTGCGGCCACCTGCGCTTCCAGCGCCTGGGAGCCATCTTCGGGGGTCACGAGTTCGAGATCCCCTTCCCGGTCGGCGCGGGGGCGGCGCACCGGGGGCCGTTCCACTCGGGATTCCAGCGGCCGGAGCAGGCGGATGGGTTCGGCGGCGGCCACCACCAGGTGCAGCGGGGCCGCGGACCAGCTTTGCAACTGCTCCCGCAGCCGTTGGCTGAGGGCCCGACTTGGATCCAGGCGCACGACGTCGCGCAAGAAGCGATGGACGCTTTGGTAATACGTTGACCAGGCGCGCTGCCGCTCACCGCCCCAGGCGGCAATGCGATCGATGTGTTCAATCACCCGCTGCGCCGCGGCCTCGGCGGTGGCCGCCCCCGCCGCCAGGGCCAGCGCCTGGATTTCCTGCAGCAGGGCGATGAGCAGACTGGTGTCGCGCATCAGCACCGCATTTAATTCGCGCAGGGTGGCCGCGGTCTGGTCCAGCAGGTCCTGGCAACGATCCACGGCCGCGAACCAGTCGCTTTGCAACAGTTCGACGATGCGGGTCTGGATCTCTTCCTGTTGCGCGTCCAGGCCGCGCTGACGGCGCTCGATGCCCCGCACCAGTTCGCCAATGCTGACCTGTAACGGCCCGGTGACGGTCGTCTGCCAGGCGTCCGGGGTGGTCGCGCCTTTGGCGGCGCCAAGAATGGCCGCCAGTTGCAGGTTCAGCTGCCCGGTGAGCAGGGTCAGGCTCTC
>SACH01000341.1 GCA_009928645.1 Gammaproteobacteria bacterium
CCAGGGGACTTGCTTTTGCCACATGGGGGCGGCTCCTGTGGTGGATGCCCCCCAGGGCGGGGGGCCGGGTGGATGGGCTAAGCGGCCGAGGTGGCGCGGTAAGCGGCGCCTAGGCGGGCGCGGGCGGCGGCGGCCGTGACCCCCGAGGGGAGCTCAACCTTGCAAGCCCAGGGCGGCATTTGCTGCGACAGGGGAAGGGCCTGGTAAACGGCGCACTTGCTGCCCGGCTTGACCCAGGCGCGCCAGCCGAGGGCGGCGGCGGCGCTGGCCAGCCGGGCGGCGGTGTGCTGCGACTTGAGCGGCACAAAGAGGCAAGGCGCGGAGGGGAGCTGCCCGGCCTTGGGCGCGCGCCATGCCCAGATGGAGCGGGACGCCGTGTGCAGGCGGGCGACGATGCGGCCATTGAAGCGGGCCGGGACCATGAAGAAACGAGCGGCGATGTTGGCCATGATTACCCCCAGAAAGGCCAGACCCCGGAAGTGGGCCGGGTGCCCGGGGGGCCAGCCTCATGCAAGCCCCCTAAGCGAAATAATAGTACAAAAAGGGCTAAAAAGCAATAAATGGTGATAATATGTAATTGACTAACAATGGGTTATGTTAGATATGCCAGTGCGGGAGTTAGAACGAAAAAGCTACAGGGCGCGGCGGAGGTGGGTGGAAACAAGGAGCAATCCGCGTAAGCTGCCGGCGGCGCCGTGGGCGTGACGCCGGCCGGTGCCGACCCCCCGGCCGGGACCCACCCCCTGGTGGCCAAAAAGGGTGCAGACCGCCACCCCGCCAACCCAAACAAGGCGCGAAGCGCAACCTTTGGGGCGCGGCGTGTGGTGCCGGTAAATGCCAGGGCGCCCGTTCCGCGCCCGTAGACCAAGGCAGGAGCCGCGAAGGCTTGCCATGGATGGCGTGCGGTGGCCGTGCGGCTGGCGATGTTTGATCCTGGGCGAGGCCCGCGAGACTACCCACCCTCACTAGCCAACCCCGGTGAAGGGCGCGACCATGCCAGCCAAAACACTGCGGGAAGCGCCACCTTGGTTTGCGGGGCGGGAGTGCTGACCGTAGGCGACCAGGCCAATCCCGCAAACTCAAAGCCAAGGCAGGAGCCGCGAAGGCTTGCCAGGGAAGGCATGCGATGGCCCCGAGGTTGCCACTGCCCGAGAGGGATACCTGACCCCTGAAACCTGCAACCAAAATCCAAACACTGCGCGAAGCGCCACCTTGTTGGACTGCGGGGGCCGTGCGGTTGCCAGGGCCTGACTAGGTGCCTGGCGCTTGCCTGCGGGCTGGGAGGGACCCCTGCCCGTCTTGCCATGGACGGCTCGGCCCGCAGGGAGCGGGCCAGCGGAGCGCCCCGAAGCGCAGCGAGGGGGGCGGAGCGTCGAGGGACCGAAGGCAGCGAGGAGGCCCCCTACCCCGCACCGGGAGCGGAGTGCCGGACGGCGGAGGGGTGGCGGCGTAGCGTGCGAAGCCGCGACCCCGGAGACGGCTGGCGCGAAGCGGGCAGAGGGCGACCCACGAGCTTGAGGCTGGCAACGCAGTGAGGGGCCGGAGCTGGCCAGCGCAAGCCCGCGAGGTGGAGCTTGCGGAACCTGGCGGGCGTAGTGCTGGACGGCGGAGGGCGCGGGACCGGTGCGGGGAGGTGCGGACCCCAGGCCCGGCTACCAGGCGCGGGCAGGAAGCCCGCGGGGATACAAGGCAGGAGGCCGGCCAGGGAGGCTCTTGCGCGGGCATGGACGCCTGCGCATCTTCGGCAGGAGCATCTTTCCCGCCGGGAGCGGGGAAGCGAAGCCGTGGGAGCGGACGGGCGGCCGGAGTGAAGGAGCGGACGAACGCAGGACTCCCGGGAGCGACCAGGGCGGAGCGATACAGGGACGTGGCCACCACACCCCCCCAGCGGGGGGCAGGGGGGAGAATCCAATCTTCAGGACCTGGCCGGCGTGCCGAGTTTGGCCAGGGCGCCGGAACACCTGCGAGGACGGGGCACGCGGGCCAGACAAGACCGGAGGGGCGGACACCGGGGTGCCAGCCGAGCCAGGCGGCGCGCGGGGTGTGCGCGCGGCCTGGCGATCGATTCGGCCAGCGGGCGCCACCTGAGGTTGCGGACCGTGCGGAGCTGATGCCCGGCAAGCGGAAGGCAGGGGAGCGGAGCGGAGCGCAGCTCCCCGCCTTCCGCGCGGCCGGCCGATGGCGCCGGGGATGTGCACCATGCCCCCAAGCGGCAAGCGGAGGAGCGCAGCGACGGAGCTTTCCGCGAGGGCAGCTCCCCCCGGGAGGGGGGCGGGGGGGGCGATCAAAGCAGGGCCGTGCAGGCAGCCTTCCCGATGGAACCAGCGGACCAAGCCAAGTGACGCCGATACCGGGAAGGCTGCCTGACACTACTCCCCCCAGCGGGGGGCAGGGGGTGGAATGGAATCTTCAGGCCGTGACCGACCCCTGACAGGACTGGTCCGCGGCAGGATCGCCGCGAAGTGGTACAGGGACGTACCCCCCGCCCGATCAGTGCGGCGGCCTTTGGAATTGACAGGATCAGGGGCTGGATGACCCTGGGGCGCCTGACCGGTGGAGCCGAACCTCGGCTAGCGGCGGGCTGGTCTCCCCTTCCGCAGTAGGGGGGGAGTGATAGCAGCAGCAGGGGGAATTATCCGGAAATCCCGGATAGCTGGGATCACCTGGAGGGGATGCAGGG
>SACH01000342.1 GCA_009928645.1 Gammaproteobacteria bacterium
ACGCGGCCGAAGCCCTCCTTGATGACGGTTAGCTAGTAGGTCATTTCTTGTCATTTCACACCATAACCAGTAAGAGGCCAGACAACCCGCAAGCCCCTTGTTTTTTAACATCGGCCACGTTTAGGTTATGCTTTGTTGCGGAGCGTGGGTAACATCGTTTAACATCGTTTTTAGTTACCCATACGTTACCCCTCAACCGGGTAACGCGACGGAGACAGGCCCCGGGCTGGATACCAGCCAACCCGAGGCCCTGACCATCAACCCAACCTGTAAGCGAGGTTCGGCCCATGGCTACCCATCAGTTTACCGTCAAGTGGCTGGAAGCCGTTAAACCCGGTCCCACCGGCCGGGATGAGTATTTCGACGAGCACACCCCCGGCCTGGGTCTGCGGGTCGGTGTCCGCAGCAAGACCTTTTTCGTCATGCCCCGGGTCCTGAGACAGGGCCAATGGAAACAGGAGCGGATCAGTCTGGGCAAGGTGGGGGAGACCACCCTTGCCGAAGCGCGGGAGAGTGCCAAGCGAGTCATTGCCACCGCCAGCGCCGGGCAGATCCCCGACGACGTGGCCAAGGTGCGCCGGGAAATCCTGGTCAAGGAATCGGCCAACTCATACGGCAAGGTCCGGGCTGACTTCCTGCCCCTCTACCGGGTCAAGCGGGGCGGCCGCCTCTACCCGCCCGCTGACCGAACCCTGAAATCCATGACGGGCGCCCTGGAGCTGCTGAAGGCGTGGGACGACCGCCCCATGACCAGCATTACCACCGCCGATCTGCAAGCCTGGCACGATGGCTATGTGGCGGCCGGCAAGGAGAGCGCCGCCAATGTCTACCTCGCTTTGGTGCGCAAATTCTTCGGCTGGGCCAAGGAGCGCGGCATCATCACGCGCAACCCCGCCGCCGAAGTGGTAAAGGGCGGGGCCAGCCAGGCCCGGGAGCGGGTCCTGACGAATGATGAGCTGGT
The DNA here is from genome assembly GCA_009928645.1 of Gammaproteobacteria bacterium. Classification (GTDB taxonomy): domain Bacteria; phylum Pseudomonadota; class Gammaproteobacteria; order Chromatiales; family Chromatiaceae; genus M0108. The sequence goes on from SACH01000342.1 coordinate 962, forward strand.
CGCCGTCTGGCGGGCCACTGGGGAGGATCACCCCTACCACCGCATCGTGCGCCTGCTGCTCCTCACGGGTCAGCGCCGCACCGAGGTGGGCGGCATGGACTGGAGCGAGGTGGACCTTGAGGCCGGTATCTGGAACCTCCCCGCCGCCCGGGCCAAGAATCGCCGCCAGCACCTCATACCCCTCGCGCCCCCGGCCCTGGCCCTCCTCAAGGCCCAAGCCACCAAGGGCGCCACCGGCCTGGTGTTTCCCAACAGCAAGGGCCGCCCCCCGACCGATTGGGGCATCCAGAAGCGGCGCCTTGACGAGCGCACCCACCTCGCACCCTGGCAATTGCACGATCTGCGCCGCAGCATGGTTACGCACCTGGCCGAGGATCTGGCCATTCCGCCCCACATCATCGAAGCCACCATCAACCATGTGAGCGGCTTCAGGAGTGGCGTGGCTGGGGTCTACAACCGCGCCCAATACCTGACCGAGCGACGCCAGGCTCTCGACGCCTGGGCGAATCATGTCCTGGCCCTAGTGGCGGCCAAGGAAGGCGAGTGATGGACCTCCCCCCCTACCTCCATCCCCAGGATGACGGCTGGCGGCTGGAGGATGCGGTATCCATCTGGCTGTTGGTCCATTACGGCATCAACCGCTCCGATCCCGACACCCCCGAAATCCGCCGCCTGCGTCTCCAGGCCCGCCGGGAGGTGGTGACCCTGGCCAGCGAACTTCCGGATCAGCTCAAATCCCCGCCCGTCTACGTTCGCCGCGTGCACCGCGATTGGGGCGGCGCCACAGATCAGTGGCCCCGTCAGAGCCGGAATAGTACACCGCCCCGGACCTGGGTAACCACCACGGCCCTCGCCGGGCTCTGTCGCCAATGTGGTCACGTCCCGCCCTGGGAGCAGCAGCCCCCCCTGGCCACCCTGCACCCCGCCCTGGTGCCCCAGGAGACACTGGCGCTAGGGGCTGATGAGCGGGAACTAGCGACGGGCGGCCGGCCCTCGACCAATGCCGGCGCCTATGCCTACATCGACTCACTCTTGGCCAAGGGCAGCGGTAAGGCCGCCGCGTATCAGAATGCCGCCAGCAAGTTTCCCTCTCCTGGCATCGACCACGACACCAGGGCCAACCAGTTAGCCTCTGGATACCGCCAGCGCAACCGGAATCACCGGAATAAAGCGCATAAACCCCTTTAGGCATTCCCTCCCACCTTCACCAAGCCGCCATTCTGGCGGCTTTTTTTTGCCCTGAAAAAAAATAAAAAGAATAAACCCTTTATACAGTTTTATTCGCTAATTTCATTGGTTAACTTGTGATTCATCAGCCACGATGGAGCATCTCCCATGAACATTAGCGACGACCCTATCATTTCCGATCCCGAACTGCGGCGCATTGCCGGGGGGGTCACCCCGATGACGATTTGGCGGTGGAGAAAGGCCGGAATTCTGCCTCCAGCCCTCGTCCTTAATGGCCGCAATTACTCGCGGAAAAGCGCTATCGACGCGGCCCTGTCTCGTGCCTTTGGTCTGGAAAATTACGCGCCCAATTCCCAGGCCACTTAATCAGATGCGGACAGCCCATGCGCAATAAAAAGCCCCTGAGGTAAACAGGGGCTAAAAGAGGTAAATCAAATGCAGCAAAACAGTTCTATTGTGGCGCTCGCCGTGCGCTCAATCAAGGCCGATCACGCCATCCAGCAACGAGCGACGTTGATTGACGG
>SACH01000343.1 GCA_009928645.1 Gammaproteobacteria bacterium
GTTGTCGGCGCAGGCGTTGCAACCCTTACTGCACTGCAGGTACAGCCTTGCAGTTCGATTTCCAGTGGGGTATCACGGAAACCTCGCGCCGGGCCTCGGCGCCTACCAGCGTTATCTGCTCTCCTAACTGGTCGCGCAAGGCCGGTAGGCGATAGTAATTGCACTTCTCGGTAATCGTGAATCAAACCCCGGGACGTCTCATGCCAGACGCTCCAACCAGGCCAGTTCATAGGGCGTTGCCGCCAGTTCTCCCGCATCCAGGACCTTGCCCTCGGGCAAGCGCTCCTTGAGGCGCAGCACCAAGGCGCCATCGCCGGGGACCATGGCGACGGTGATTCGGTTAGTGGGTACCTGGCACCCCAGCAAGGTGGCCAGGAAGTCCGCCGAAGCGCCATGACCGATGGCGGAGATAAAGCCTGCCGTGAGCCGCTGGCGTGCCTCGGCCAATGTCAGGGGACCGGTGAAGCGGAAGTCACCATAGGCGGTGAGGATGGGGGTGTTGAGGAGATAGACCATGACAATTCCTCTTCCAGTAGCCGCAAGTATATCCCGCATCCTGTGCACCAGGCTTGACCATAAGCTGGTGGCCACGGACCGCAGCGCGTACCAAGTGAATCCCGCCTAAGCCCCCACAAGCTTGCGACATCAGTCTCTGGCGGGCACGGGTGGTTGAATAGGCGCTGTCATCACCGGAACCCGCGGAGACAGCGCATGACCGACCACGCCCCCCTCGCCCGCCGCCTCGCCCTTGCCAGCCTGTCTCTGGCGGTGGCCCTGGCCGTCGCCCCGCAGGAGGCCGCGGCGCGTTCGGTGTTTGGCCGTCTCTGGCACCTCCTCACCGATGCCCCGGCGTCCAAGGCGGTGGAGGCCAAACCCAATGCGGCGGTCGAGGGCGCCACGGGGTCAGCTCCGTCCCGGCGTTGGCCCAAGGAGGTGGAGGCCCCGCACGGGCAAACCGTGCAGTTCCCCAACCCCCATGCCAAGGGACGCCTGGGTGACCGCCTGACGGCCCTGCGGCTCGCCGGTCTCGGCTACAAGAAACTGCCCAGCAAGTACGATGGCTTGCATGGCATCGATGGCGTTTACGTCAAGATGGACGCGAAGGGCGGAATCGCCGAGATCCGGGTCGTCGAGTCCAAGGTCGATCGCGCCCAGCTCAACCCTGGCCCGCCGGCGCAGATGAGCGATGAGTGGCTTCGCCAGGCCTGCACCAAAATGCTGGCCCAGGGTGATTCCGCGACGGCGGAGACGGCGCGGCTGATCCTCGACCATCTGGACAGCCCCAAGCTCAAGCGCGAGCTGTGGCATCACGATCTGGCCAGCGGCAAGACCAGCGTGCGCGCGGTGGATGGCAGCGGCAAAGCCCAGGCGCTCACCACCTCCTGGGACGACAAGCTCATCGGCAACGAGATCGAGCGCCAGTGCGCCGTGGCCCTGCTGGTGTGCAACTAGGTTCGTCGAGTCCCGGCCCGTGACCCTGGCCGACGCTCAGGCGGCCATCTAAATCCCCTCAAGTCGGGTCTTCGGTCAGGACTAGATCAATCACCACAAACTTAGTGCCTCCATCACCTCCCCTTTAAGGTCTCTCCAGTGATGTCGCCCGTGACATCGTGTTATACCCCCCCTCACAAGCTTGCGGGCCCGGAACGCCATGCGGGGCCATGGTGAAATGGCGCCAGTCCCCACCACGCCACCCATCCGGAGCACGCCAGCTATGCAGACCATCCGCATCACCCCCATCGCCCTCCTCGGTGTCCTGGGCCTGCTCGGTGTCCAGGGTCAGGCGCTGGCCGCCAACTGGAAGGTGCACAGCGCCGATGCCGCGCTGTGGGCCGCGGAGGCCTCGGGCGACGCGACCCTGCAACAGGTCGTGGTCGTCGCCGATACCGCCGTGGAGACGGCCGCCGCCGCCGCCAGCACCGGCGTCGCCTACGCCGTGGTCGGCAAATCCGGACCGGCCATCCTCGCCACCCTCAAGGCCGCCGGCGGTACGGCGACCGTGGGGAGCACGGCGGGTTTCGCGGTGGCCGGTCTCCAGGACAAATACCTCTATGACAACTGCGAGGACCAGACGGCCTGCGACGTGGCGGCGGTCTCCGGTTACGTCGGCGCCACCGCCGGTTCCGTGGGCAGCATCGGCCTCGGCATGGCCTACGGCCTCGGCGCCTCCGGCCTGGCCAGCATCGGCGGCCTGGTCGGGGGCGGCATGGTGGCGGGGGCGGTCAGCCTCATCGCCCTTCCCGCCGTCGCGGCGGTGACGATCGCCGGCGGCGCCTACCTCGCCACCGACTGGCTCCTGGACTAACCGGGCCGGCCTCACAGGCCGTCCCGGTTCGGAATGAAGTTCCCGTCGATGGTGGCCTGCAAGCCTTCAGCCATGCGTCCCAACAGGGTCCGGTGGCGCTGCTGCAAGGCGCTGATCAGGTCTTGCTTTTGCTCCTCCAGGACACCGAGGATCTCGGCGCGCATGGCTTCACGGGAAAAAGCCTCGTCGACCTCAATCGCCACCTTGTCGATCAACAGCCAGGTGGCGCCGCCAGCCACCACGCCGCAGACCACCGCAAACGGACCGGCCGGTGAACAGACGGCGGTACCCGTCAAACCCGCCGCCAGTGCCCCCCCGGCCTTTTTCGCGGCCACCTTGGCGGCCAGGGCTGCCGCCGTCTGCATGC
>SACH01000344.1 GCA_009928645.1 Gammaproteobacteria bacterium
CCCCTCCCGTATCGGCCGGGCCATGCTCTTTGGCGCCTGGATCGTCGGCCTGGCCCTGCTGGTGTTGTTCTTCCAACGTTGGATGGATGCCCAGGACAACCCCAATCGGGATCTGGCGGTCAGCCTGGACGCCGGTGGGCGGCCCCAGGTGGTGCTGGCTCGCAACCGGACGGGGCATTACGTCGCCCCGGGGCGCATCAACGGCGAACCGGTGGTCTTCCTGATCGATACCGGGGCGACGGACGTGGCCTTGCCCCTCGACCTGGCCAGGCACCTGGGGCTACGCCTGGGGGCCGGGCGCCTGGCCCGCACCGCCAATGGGGATGTCCAGACCTGGTCCGCCGTGCTCGATGAGGTCGATCTCGGTGGCCTCACCGCCCACCGCGTCCGCGCCTCCGTCCTGCCGAACATGCCCGGCGATCAGGTGCTGTTGGGCATGAGCTACCTCAAGCGTTACGAACTCATCCAGCGTGATGGCACGCTGATCCTACGCACCCCGGGCTGACCCCATCGCGGCATTTCTGGATCCTGGCCCCGTCCCCAAGGCGACCGCTATTCGGGGTGAGCGACGGTAACTCTCTATCGGCGGCTCCCCCCAGACGACGCCAGACCCGAGAAAACGGAAGCATGATTGACGAGGGGGAGGGGGAAGGGGCGCTATGGCGAATGCCAGGATGCCAGGCGCTGGGGGAAGGTCAGCCTGATGCGTTAGGGCCCTCGCCCGCCGCCCGTCGCGCTCGCTGTCGCGCCAGATAGCCTGCCAGCAAGGCCGAGGCAACGTAGAACGCGCCCGCGACCAGGATGATCGTCGGTCCTGCGGGCAGGTCCGGTCCATAAGAGAGGGCCAGGCCCGCCAGGTTGACGGCACTACCGACGACGGTGGCCAAGAGCATCATCAGCCCCAGGGAATGGACATAGTGCCCGGCGATGGCCGCGGGCAGGGTGAGCAGGGCCAGCACCAGGATGAGGCCAACCACCTGGATCAGCAGCACCACGGTCACCGCGACCATCACCAACAGCAGCAGATAAAAGAAGGTGACGGGGATGCCGCGCAGACGGGCGAATTCCTCGTCGAAGGCTACGGCCAGGAATTGGCGGTGCCAGGCCAGGACCAGCAGCAGCAGGACGGCGTCCAGGGCGGCCATGAACCAGAGGCTCTCCGCCGGCACCAGCAGGATGTTGCCGAACAGATAACTCATCAGGTCGGTCTGGTAACCGGGGGTCTTGGCGATAAAGAGCAGTCCCACGGCCATGCCGATGGCCCAGAGGGCACCGATCAGGGTGTCCTCGTCCGCCCGCCAGCGCAGCCGCACCCAGCCGATCAGCAAGGCCGCCACGACCGCCGCCAGCAGGGCCCCTGCCAGGGGCGGCTGGCCGAAATAGAGGGCCGCTCCCATGCCGCCGAGTACCGAGTGGGCGATACCCCCGGCGATGAAGGCGATGCGCTTGACGACCACGTAGGGGCCGATGAGCCCGCAGCCGATGCTGGCCAGCAGGCCGGCGGCCAGGGCGGATTGAAGAAAGCCCTGGGTGGCGAGGGCGGTCAGAAATTCACTCATGGCGTTTCAGTGACGATGGGCCACCATGCGCACCGACTCCCCGTAGAGGTCGCGGATGATCTGGCCGTCGATGGCATCGGTGCGATGGCAGATCAGGGTGCGGTTGACGCAGGCGACGCGCCCCACGTAGCTGGAGATGAAGCCGATGTCATGGGAGACGACCAGGATGGTCAGGCGTGCGTTGAGCCGGCGCAGCAGGTCGAAGATGTCCCCCTCCAGACGCTGGTCGATATTGGCCGTGGGTTCATCCAGAATCAGGATGCGCGGTTCCCCAGCCAGGGCGCGGGCCAGGAGGACGCGCTGCAGTTGCCCCCCGGACAGGCTGCCGATGCGCCGTTGGGCCAGGTCGGCGGCCTCCACCTCCTCCAGGGCCTGATGGGCGGCGGCGCGGTCGGCCCGACCGTAGCCGCCGGGCCGGAGGGCGGCGAGCCAGCCGGGGAGAGGGTTGCGGAGGCCCGATGCGCCGGCGTGCTGCCGCCCGCGACTGCCGATGCGCGCCAGGAGCACGGCCTGTTCCACTGTGATGGGGAAATCGCGGGGAAAGCTGGGGTATTGGGGGACATAACCGATCAGGCGGCTGGCCGCGGCCGGCGGGTTGCCAAGGACGCGGATCCGGCCGGCCTGGGGCGCCAACAGACCCAGGATGAGTTTCAGCAGCGTGCTCTTGCCGCCGGCATTGGGGCCGACGATGCCCAGAAACTCGCCGGCGCCCACCTCCAGGTTCACGCCCTCCAGGACTGGCGCCGCGCCATAGGCAAAACGCAGGTCCCAAAGACGGATGACCGCGTCCGGGATCGGGATGGCCGTGGGTACGGCTGAGGTGGGCAATTCGGTGGGCGTCTCAAGCGGGGGCATGGCCGTCAGGGTCTCATGGAGATACGGGCTTTCCCGCGGTGCGGTAGCACGAATGAAATTGCCATACGTCTGGGGGAGGGATATCAGGGGGACACGGACTTACCAGCGGCCGCTATCCGCCGTGCCACCTCGCGCAAGTTGGTCAGGTAGTCCGGGGCCAGGGGGTCGATGGGGATGAGCTGGCCGCCGATGGCCTCGGCGATCCGCGCCGCGAAGCGCGGGTCGGACTGGGGCTGGACGAAGACGACGCGGATGCC
>SACH01000345.1 GCA_009928645.1 Gammaproteobacteria bacterium
GTCGGCCTCGGTGTAGCCACAGATAGCCGAGTAGTGGCTATCGACGGTGATATCGTTGAGATTGTTGAGCCCGGAAAAGAGGCTGACCTTGCTGAACTTCAGACCTCCCGGAGTTGCCGACAAACCACCCCGTTTTTTGGACAGTGGGCGAAGCGGGGCGGGATCATAGTGGCGCGTCGCCGACCTCGATGCGCAGCCATTTCCCGCCCGGAATCTTGGCGCCGAGGCCGGTCAGTTTGCGGCACAACTGCTCCTGGGCCGCGCGGCGCGCGGGCTGCTGGAGCGGTTCCAGGCGCACCACCACCCCCTGCGCATCGCTGCGGATCCAGCCGTGGCAATGGAGGATGGCGTAGAGCAAATCGACCCGATCGCTGTCTTTGGCGTAACTATCCTCGAGCCAATCGATGAGCTGGCGACGCACATTCCAGACCGACGCGGTGACAAAGTCGAACAGGTTCTTTCCTTCATTGTCGATCGCCTGGAAGGAACGGTAATCGGTTAAGGTGCCAACCTCAACCCGTTCGGGGAGTTGATCGCGGGCGGTGGTGAGTCGTTCCAGCTCCGCCTCCCCGACAGCGATCGCCGCGGCCAGGCGCGCCTGCTTGCTGTTGGCGCGTGCGGTGCCGTCTTTGTTGGTCGTGGGCGTGCTCTTGCTATGTTGCTGGTAGAGGCGCGTGAGCTGCGCTTTGAGGGTGTGCCGCTGCTCATCGAGCGCCTTGCGCGCGGGATTGGCGATATCCTGTTTCTCGCTCGCGCTGACCCCGAAGCCGGGATGGTAGTGATAGGGGTGACGTTCCTTCAGGTGCTTGAAGGTATTCTCCGAGGCCCCCCAGCGGCTCAGCATGGCCGCGGCGATGGCCGCCGGGGTCAGGGCGAGCCCGCCATCCCAACACAGCACGCTGGTGCGATGATCCGTGCGCCGATTCCACACCACCACCCGCCGCAAGTCGAAGCGATGCGCCGGTGGCGCGGCCACGTCCTCACCCGCCGGTTCGGGCTGATAGGTACAGGACTTGGTCTCCGCCAACAGCCGATAGTCGGTGCCGTTGAGCGACAGGGTATCGGTAAAACGCGCCGTCTCGAGGGCGCGAAGGCGCGGCTGATTGGCGTGCTTCTCCCAGGTGACAAACGGTATATTCTGCGCCACCAGCGCTGAGAAGAACGCCAGTCCATCGCCCTCGCGATCGAACACCTGCAGCGGCATGACGCCCAGTGACTGCTCACGGGCATAAGCGCCCAGCGCCAGGATGCGCGCCCGCAGATCGCCCTTGCCCTCCTGAATCGCGAAGCAGACGATGCGCCCGCGCCCATCGCTGGTGACCAGGTTCGTCTGGCCGGGGGTGGGCATGCGCCGCTGCGTATGATAGGCGGCATGGACCTGATGGCCGCCGGTATACGGCAACAGATGTCCGTCGGTAAACCACACCTCCGTACCGACCTGCCCGCGCTGGAGCTGATCGGCGAACCCACTCGCCAGCAGCGTCTCGGCGCGGTGTTGCTGCGCCACCTGGTAAAACCAGCCCCAGAGCGTATCCAGGCACGGAAGCGACCCCAGCCCGAGCAGGCGGCCGGCCTCCGCGTGACGCACATGCTTAAGTTGCTCGAGGGAGCGCAGGTTGCGCACCGCCATCAGCACGAACACCATGAAGAGGCGCCAGCCGTTGCCGAACAGGCCCATGATTCGCGTGAGCCACGGCCACTGGCTCACCAGGACCAGGATGACGGGAAAGATTCCGGCGTAGCGGCTCGCCTCCCACCCATGGGGCTGCGCATAGGGGCGCTCGGTCACGGCCGCCAGATCCGGTGCCGGCGCGACCGGGCGCGACCGCGCGGCGCCGAGGGTATCGGTCATTGCCGGCTCCTCGAGCACATACGCGGCCGGTGCCGCGGCCTCACCCTCCCAGGCCAATTCAACCTGTACCTGCTCAGCCTGCTCACGCCGCGCCCGGCGCAACGCTTCCAGTTCGCGCGCCTTCGCGCCGGGGCGGCACTGGGTGACGTTCCGATGCCGATGGTGCGCTTCGTCCTTGCTGCGGGCGGGGCTGTAGCCGTGCAACAGCCCCTGGACGCCAAATTCCCGATAGCTCTCCCGATAATTGTGCAGGGTCTGGCGGCTAAGCTGCAGCGCCTCAGCCAGCCGCGTCTGGTTGACCCCCTGCTGCAGCAGTTCCACCACCAACAGCCGCCGTTCAGCCTTGTCGCGCAGATTCACCCGCTTGCTCAGGTAGCCGCGGTGATAGACATCGCCACGCCCGCGCGGGCCGTGGGGAAGATCGAGGGCGTACCCCCGACCCAGCTCAACCCGCCGACCGGCGGGTGACGGCGCGGCGGACTCGCTAAGCAACTCGATCTGGGTCACGGTGCGGCTCCTGATGACAGCGGTGGCTCAGCGCGGATTATGCCTCTTTATATTTAACAAATCAAAAATATATTCAATATTATCAGTTACACAGGCGTGTGAATGTCCAATATTGTGAATCACTGCCGGTGGGCGGAAACGTCCAAAAAAAGCCGGTAATCAACCAAATTCAGGGGGTTGCCCGGGAGAAAATTTCCGATTCCGGGAGGTCTGAACTTGGAGACCCCGGCCAGGAAGGCAAAGCGGATGTGGGCATCTGAGTCCTTGATCACCGAATAGAGATTGCGCAGGCCATCACGCATCTCGCGG
>SACH01000346.1 GCA_009928645.1 Gammaproteobacteria bacterium
GAACATGCGCATCTGCTTCTCCATCTGGGCGATGATCTCCTCCGGGCTGCGCGCCCGCACCGGCTGGCGCCGGGCCTGAAAATAGGCCTGCGCCTGGGCCATGGCCTCGGCGTTGGTGTGGCCCGTTTTCACCCGCGCCAGGATGCTGTTGATCTCCGGCTGCTTTTGCAGCCGCGTCGCCTGTGGCAGGGGGATCAGCACGGACTGGTCTGGCTCCAGGGAGGCAAGGCTGTTGTAGCTGGCGGGGGCCAGCACGCCGATGACGGTATACAGGCCGTCGCCGACCCGCACCGGGGCGCCGAGGGGCTCCGCCACCCCCCGCGCCGCCAGTTGCCGAGCCAGGTCGGCGCCGATGACCGCGTAACGGTTCCCCTCGTCCAGGTCGCTCAAAAAGCGCCCCTGGGTGACCCGCAGCCGGGCCAGGGTCGGAAAGGCCTCGGTCACCCCCACCAGGCTGGCCCGTTCCAGGGGCTTGCCACCCTGGCTGACGGTCTGGGACAGGGCGCTGATGCTGGGGGCGATGGCGACCAGGGCCGGGGCCGCCGCTAGCAGCCCGTTCAGGTCGGCGGGCTGGAGACCCCGTGGCGCGGCGGCGCCACCGCGGCCCCCGCCGCGGCCACCCCCACCGCTGAAGTCCTTGGTGAGGGTGAAGAGGTCGGTACCCATCTCCTTGAACTGACGCAGGGCCTCCTCCTTGACGATGGCGCTGACGCTGACCATGGCGATCACCGAACCAATGCCGATGACGATGCCGATCAGGGCCAGCAGGCTGCGCTGTTTGGCGGCGGCCAGGCTGGTGACGGCCTCACTGAGGATGGCGGCGTGGATCATGGCACCAGGAGCCCATCCCGCAGGGTGATGACCCGGTCGCATTGGCGGGCGAGGCCCGGGTCGTGGGTGATGATCACCACGGTGATCTGGTCGTCGCGGTTGAGTTGACGAAAGAGGTCCATGATCTCCTGCCCGACCCGGGTGTCAAGGGCGCCGGTGGGCTCGTCGGCCAGGATCAGGGTCGGCTGGCCGACGAGGGCGCGGGCGATGGCCACCCGCTGTTGCTGACCGCCGGACAGCTCCGTGGGTTTGTGATGGGCGCGCTCGGCCATGCCCACCCGCTCCAGCATGGCCAGGCCGCGCCTTTCGGCGTCCGGGGTGGGCTCGGGCCGGTACACCAGGGGCAGCAGGACATTGGCCAGGGCGGTCAGGCGCGACAGCAACTGATATTGCTGAAAGACGAAGCCGATGCGCCGGTTGCGGATCTCCGACAGGCGATCGTCGTCAGCATAGGCCACCCGGCTGCCATCCAGGTGGTATTCGCCGCTGCTCGGCCGGTCCAGGAGGCCGATGATATTCATCAGAGTCGACTTGCCGCAGCCGGAGGTGCCGGTGATGGACACCAGCTCCCCAGGCTCAATGGTCAGGCTGATGCCCTTGAGGACCTCCACCGCGGTGGGGCCGACGCGGTAGACCTTGTGGATGTCGCGCAAGTCCAGCATGGCTCAGCCGCCGGCGGGGGCGCGGGGCGGCGCCACCGTCTCGATGAGGTCCCCCGCCGCCAGCCCGGCAAGGATCTCAACCTCATTCTGGGTGGTGAAGCCGGTCTGGACTGCCACCGCCTCGACGGCGGCCCCGGGCGCCGGCCGGCGGTACACGTAGCGCTTGCCACCCTCGGCGCGTACCGCCGTCAGGGGCACCAGCAGGGCCGCGGGATTGTCGTGGATGAGGATCTCGACGTTGGCCGACATGCCCACCAGGATGCGCTCGCGCAGGTCGTCGGGGATGGTCTCGACCGCGACCCGGGCGGTAAAGGCCGGGGCCCCCTGGCTCTGTTCATCGGCGTGGGGCGCGATGGCCAGCACCTCACCCGTCAGTTGGATACCGGGGAAGGCGTCCAGGGTGACGCGCGCCCCCTGACCAGGCTGGACGCGGGTGACGTCGATCTCGTCGAGCTTGACGTCGATGGCCAGCCCGGTCAGGTCGCCAATGGCCAGCAGGACCTGATCCTTCTGGTAGGTGGCCCCTTCCTCCAGGCCCTTGCCACTGTCCTGGCCCTCCTTGCCGCCGCTGGGCGGTTTCATCGCCAGCCCGGTCACCGGGGCCTTGACCTGGGCACGGGCCAGTTCCTCTTCCGCCAGACGCGCCTTGGTCTCGGCGTTTTCCAGTTCCATGCGCGCCACCTCCAGGTTCTCGGCATCGCCCTTCTTCACGACCGCCGCCAGCTCTTCCTCGGCATTGGTGAAGTCCAGTTCCTGATTGGCCAGTTGCTGCCGGGCCTGGTCGTGCTCGGTGGCGGGGATGATGCCCTTGTCCAGCAGGCGCTGGGTTTCGGCGAAGGTCTCCCGTTGTTTTTCCAGGCTCATCCGCGCGCGGATCAGGGAGCGATTGGCCCGGGCCACCTCGCTGCCCTCCTCCCAGTAGGCGACTTCCAGGTAATGGCTGTGGGCCTTGATGGCGGCGGCCTTGGCCTCGCGGTACTTGATGGCGGCCTCGCTGTCGTCCATGGTCAGCAATACCTGGCCAGCGCCGACCCGATCGCCATAGTTGACCTGCAACTGGCCGAGCTTGCCGCCAAAGGGCGCGCCGAGATTGACCAGGCGCAGGGGCAGGACCTTGCCGCTCAGGGCCAGGCCCTGGCTATGGTGCCGGGGGCTCAGGGTCAGGGTGG
>SACH01000347.1 GCA_009928645.1 Gammaproteobacteria bacterium
GGGACTCCCCCGATGAGCCTTGCCTCCCTGATACCCTTCCTCTCCGCCCTGGTCGCCGCCTCGGCGGCTGACCTGGACCCGGCCAAGCTGGCCAGCGCCGCGGTGACCTTTCGCGAAATCCCGCGGGAGTACCAGCTCGATGGCGTCATCGAGGCCGTCAACCAGGCCACGGTCTCCGCCCAGACCCAGGGCCAGGTGAAGGAAATCCTGTTTGACGTCGATGACTTCGTCGCGGCGGGCAGCCTCATCGCCCGGATCAAGGACACCGAACATCGGGCCCGGGTGGCCCAGGCGGCGGCGGAGCTGGATTCGGCCAACGCCACCCTCAACCATGCCCGCGAGGAATTCGACCGCATCAAGGGGCTGTTCAACAAGCAGGCGGCCTCGGAGTCCGCCATGGACAAGGCCATCGCCGACGTCAAGAATGCCCAGGCCCGGGTTGAGGCCGCCACCGCCGCCCTGGAACAGGCCAACGAGCAACTAGCCTATACCCAGGTGCGCGCCCCTTACGCCGGCCTGGTGACCCAGCGGCACGTCCAGGTCGGGGAGATGGCCAATCCCGGCCAGCCGCTCATGACCGGGATCTCCCTCGATCACCTGCGGGTCACCGTTGACGTGCCGCAGAACCTGATTCCCGCGGTCCGCGCGGGCCAGGGGGCGCGGATCCATCTCCCTGGTAACCAGGTGGTCACGGCAACGGGCATGACTGTCTTTCCCTTCGCGGACCAGGGGTCCAACACCTTCAAGGTGCGACTGGAGCTGCCGGCCGATCTCGCCAACCTCTACCCCGGCATGTTCGTCAAGGCGGGCTTCCTCACCGGTGCGAAGCGGGAACTGGCGATCCCCAAGGCCGCGGTGGTCCAGCGTTCCGAGGTCACCGGGGTCTATGTGCTCGTCGACGGCAAGGTCCGCTTCCGGCAGATCCGGGTCGGGCGCGATCTGGGGGATGCAATGGTGGTCCTCTCCGGCCTGACCGAGGGCGAACGGGTGGCCCTAGACCCCATCGCCGCCGGCGCCACGCTCAAGGCCCAGGCCCAAGGGGCTGGGGAGCGCAACGATGGCTGAGCAACTCGGCATCTCCGGGCGGATCACGGAGCGCTTCCAGGCCTCGGCCATCACCCCTCTGCTGGCCCTGGTGGGCCTGCTGCTGGGCCTGTTCGCCATCCTGGTCACCCCCCGGGAGGAAGAGCCCCAGATCAACGTCACCTTCGCCGACGTCTTCATCCCCTTCCCGGGCGCCTCCGCCACCGAGGTGGAGCAACTGGTCGCCGGGCCGGCGGAGCAGGTGCTGTCGGAAATGAAGGGCATCAAGCACGTCTACTCGGTCTCCCGCCCCGGCCTGGCGGTAGTCACTGTCCAGTTCCAGGTTGGGGAGGACCAGACGGACGCCATCGTGCGCCTCTATTCCAAGATCTACTCCAACCAGGATTGGCTGCCACCGAACTTGGGCGTTGGCCAGCCGCTGATCAAGCCCAAGGGCATCGACGACGTACCCATCATCACCGCCACCCTTTGGTCGCGTGACGAGACCCGGGGCGCCTTCGAACTGGGCAAGATTACCCACGCCCTCGAACAGGAGATCAAGCGGGTCCCCGGTACCCGGGACGTCTATACCGTCGGTGCTCCTGCCCAGGTGACGCGGATCGTTCTCGACCCCCAGGCCCTAGCTGGCTTCAACATCGATCTCGACACCCTGCGCCGGTCCCTTCAGGCCGCCAATCACACCCGCGACGACATCGCCGTCACCCACGACAATGCCGAAATCCTGGTCCAGGCCGGCACCCTGCTGATGACGGTGGAGGAGGTCGGCGACCTGGTCGTCGGCCTCCATGGCGGCCGGCCGGTCTTTCTGCGCGACGTGGCGACCATCGAGCGCGGCCCGGAGCCGCCCCAGTCCTATGTCTGGCTGGGGGCCGGTCCCATGGCCGCCCACAGCGGCGTAGCCCTAGCGGGTACCACACCGGCGGTGACCATCGCCGTGGCCAAGCAGGAGGGGGTCAATGCCGTCGAGGTGGCCCAGCGGGTCATCGACCGCTTCGCCCAGCTTGAAGGCACCTTCATCCCCAACGGGGTGGAGGTCACTGTGACCCGCAACTACGGCGCCACCGCCGACGCCAAGGCGCAAAAGCTGATCCAGAAGCTGACCTTCGCCACCCTGTCGGTGATCGTGCTGGTGGTCTTCGCCATCGGCTGGCGTGAGTCGATCATCGTCGGCGCGGCCATTGTCGTCACCCTGGCCCTGACCCTCTTCGCCTCCTGGGCCTGGGGATTCACCCTCAACCGGGTATCACTCTTCGCCCTGATCTTCTCCATCGGCATCCTGGTGGACGATGCCATCGTAGTGGTGGAGAACATCCACCGTCACATGGCCCTGAGCAACCGCAAGCTCCTCGACCTGATGCCCAAGGCGGTGGACGAGGTGGGTGGCCCGACCATCCTGGCGACCTTTACCGTCATCGCCGCCCTGCTGCCCATGGCCTTCGTCACCGGCCTCATGGGGCCCTACATGAGCCCCATCCCCATCAACGCCTCAACGGGCATGCTCATCTCCCTGGTCGTCGCTTTCGTATTCACCCCCTGGATGACGAATTTCATGCTCGGCCGGCGGGTGGCGGCGAATGCCGAGCTTGGCGGCAAGGGTCACGATCACGAC
>SACH01000348.1 GCA_009928645.1 Gammaproteobacteria bacterium
TTCTCCCAGCGCAGCGCCATCTTCCTCCGTCCCGAGGCCCAGTTCGACACCCTGGTCGGGCTCAAGGACAGCGCGGACCGCGCCCAGGCCATCATCGCGGCCATGAATTCCATCGAGGCGGACTACGCCACCCTGCGGGGCTCCCTGCCCAAGGCGGAATACCAGGAAGTGGACAACGCCGTCCTGGGCGATCTGCTGCGGGCCTTGAACCCCGAGGAACTCAAGCGGGTCGGCGGCGATGTCTTCGGCCGCATCTACGAATACTTCCTCACCCAGTTCGCCGACCAGAAGGCCCATGACGGCGGCGAGTTCTTCACCCCCGTCGCCCTGGTCCAGACCATCGTCAACTTCATCGAGCCGGACCATGGCATCGTCCTCGACCCCGCCTGCGGCTCCGCCGGCATGTTCGTCCAGAGCGCCCACCTGGTCGAGGCGCGGCACCGCAACCCCAGCGAGGCCCTGACCTTCTACGGCCTGGAGAAGAACCCCACCACCATCCGCCTGGCGAAGCGGCTGGGGGCCAATCCGCTCCGCACCGACTTTCAGAAGCACTATGAAGCCATCGTCGAGGCCTACAACAAGGAGAAGGACCGCGCCACTATCGAACAGACCTTTCAGGACCTCATGCTCTACCAGAAGCAACTGGATGAGGAATCCACCCGGGCCATACGGGAAGGGCTGGATGAGGAAAGCCTCGCCCTGTTCGATATCCTGCGCAAACCGGACCTGGACAAGAACACCATCGCCCAGCTCAAGCAGGTCGCCGGCAGCCTGTTGGAAACCCTCAAGGCGGAGAAACTCAAGATCGACCATTGGCGCGACAAGGAGGCCACGCGCGATGCCGTGCAGATCGTGATCAAGAATTTCCTCTGGAATGACCAGACCGGCCTCCCCGTGGAGTCATACACGGAGGAAGATGTCGAGGAGAAAAGCGAGGAGGTGTTCCGGCATGTCTGGCGGGCCTATCCCTATTTGCCGTCGCCGGTGTATGCCGTATGACCTGAGTACCAAGTATGAAACCTGAAGAAGCCCGTCGAGACCTTGGTGCACCCAGGTTGCGTTAGCCGGCACCAGCCAGACGGTGCCGCCGCCATGCTCACGGAGGACCCTGGCGGGGGCGATCCTTTCCGGCCCATTAATTTAGGATATAGCTTTAGAGTAAAATAAAAGCGGATCTTGTTTTAGGTTTGAGGCAGGTAGGATGAAGCGCGAACTCCAGGGTAGATACGTGACCATCGCGACGGTGGGTGAGCGGGTCCAGGCCTTCGTCCCCGCGCCGCTGCCCCCGCGTCCGCCCATCGACTGGACACCGGATCTGCGCGGCAAATTCGACCAGGCGCTGCTGGCGCTCGGGCGACTGGACGGCGTCTCGACCCTGCTGCCGGACACCGCGATCTTCCTTTATATGTACATTCGCAAGGAGGCGGTGCTCTCCTCCATGATCGAGGGGACCCAGTCCTCCCTGTCCGATCTGCTGCTGTTCGAGCTGGATCAGGAACCTGGCGTCCCGCTGGATGACGTGCGGGAGGTCAGCAACTATGTCGCCGCCCTCGATCATGGTCTGCGCCTGCTGGAAGGAGGGTTGCCGCTGTCGCTGCGTCTCCTCCGAGAGATCCACGGCGTGCTGCTGACCCGGGGCCAAGGCGGCCATCAGACCCCGGGGGAGTTCCGACGCAGCCAGAACTGGATCGGCGGCACCCGGCCAGGCAACGCGGCCTTTGTCCCCCCGCCGGCAGCCGAGGTGCCGGAGTGCATGGGCAAGCTGGAGCTTTTCCTCCATGATCAGCCCGAGCCGACCCCGGCGTTGCTCAAGGCGGCGCTGGCCCATGTGCAGTTTGAGACCATCCACCCCTTTCTGGACGGTAACGGCCGTCTGGGCCGTCTGCTGATTCCGCTGCTGCTGTGGGAGCAAGGGGTTTTGCGGCAGCCGCTGCTCTACCTCAGCCTCTACTTCAAGACCCACCGCCAGTATTACTACGACCTGCTCAACCAGGTCCGCCTGACTGGCGACTGGGAAGCCTGGCTGGATTTCTTCGCCGAGGCGGTCATCATCACCGCCACGCAGGCGGTGGAAACGGCGCGGCAAGTCCTCGACCTGGCCAATCAGGATCGCCACAAGGTCAGTCTCCTGGGTCGGGCGGCGGCCTCCACCCTCCAGGTCCACCAGGCGCTGTTGGCGCACCCTCTCGCCACTTCGGGCTCGCTGGTGGAGCAGCTCGGCTTCACCCCGGCGACGGTCAACAAGGCGCTTGGCCACCTGGAGCAACTCGGTATCGTCAAGGAGCTGACCGCCCGAAAACGCAACCGGGTGTTCAGCTACGCCGGCTATATCGACATCATGAATCGTGGCACGGAGTTGCCGGACAGATAGGTCAGATTGCCGAGCCGGAATGTGCTCACCCCCTGGAATCTCTGACTCACTGGTTGACTGGGAATTTACCTTTTGATGCGGTCAGCCAGCGATGGGCTGCTGATTTAGGCTCAGTGGGGTAACTAATAGCATGCTCTGTTAATTTATTGTCATTCAGGTTCTGTCTAGCATTTCCAACGCGGATTGCGGCTAACGCTCAGCCTCAGCCGCCGCGAGCCGAGCGAGCGGTCGGTTGGAGGCGCATGTTAGGCGCTTCTTTTATTGAATCCAAATAGA
>SACH01000067.1 GCA_009928645.1 Gammaproteobacteria bacterium
GTCTTTTGTCGTGCCGGGACGGTCCCCGGCCCCCTGTCCGTTTCTTCCCTTCTTCTTCCCGCCCGCCGCCACCCGGCCCGCCAGAAAAGCCTCCTTCCGGCCGTATGCGCCGCCTGCCGCCGCTGCCAGACCGCGACGCCTTCGCCTCGCCCTGGAGACACGGAGCAGGAAATCGCACAGCCGCGTTGACAAGGCTTTATGAAATCCGTAGACAATTCGCTAAGGTCCAAGCCTCAATACGTCGAGGTGCATACATGATAAGAAAAGCATCGTCCGCGTCTGTCGTGTTGCTTTTGCTTTGCGCCACAGCCCTGCTGGACCCCGGCGACGAGATGATCATTCCCACCCCATGCTTTGTCTCTTACCAGGCTGAAGCCTATCTGGCGGGCGGGGTCTACGACCAGCGCATCGCGGAGCTGGGAGGCAAGACTAAGCCAATAACCAAGGTCTCAAGACCGGACGATCCAACCATCGTCATGGGTAGATGCCACATGGATAGCTGTTGGTGGTGGAAGGTGGTCAGCCAGGAGACCGTGCGAAGCGGAGTGACCGGCCGGCTGGTGAAGGTCATGGCCAGAACCACATACGAAGAATTCTCCAGTGACCACGTGGAACAGCATGGCTATCCGGGAAATCCACGAAGCACCGCCAAATGGGATGAACAGCCCATGGAAGTCTACCTCTTCTGCTCAAAAACGCTCCCTGCCGTGATTGATTTCGACAAGGATCTACGTAAATACCAGTTGGTCATCCCGTTTGATAATGATGGTATCTCCTGGGGATATACCGAAGGTGCGGCCAACCTCTATGTCCATGCCTGCAATAATGGGCAGTCTTTCACTTATGACATTAAGCCAGCCTATGCTGAAGCAAAAATTATCCTGGATCTACCGGAAGACATTTTCTCGTTTCGGTGATTGTGCGCGCCTTTTATGAATTATCCCTATTCGATGTTAATGGATTTGGTCTGCCGGTACAGATGTACGCACCCTTTAACAGGGCACAGAATGTGCTGAAGCAGGAATAACATAGGCCTCGGGAGGAATCATCGCTGCCATGTTCACCCGTCGGGAGATCTTGCGTTACTTGGGGTTGGGCGGCCTGGGACTGGCCGCCCCCAGTTTCCTAAACGGCTGTGGCGCTGATGGTGCCACTGGCTTCTGGTCCCCCACCTACGCCGCGACCATCCTGGATGCCCGTATCGCCATCGCCCAGGCGATGGCTGACACCCAGACTCCCTCGATCTCGGTGGCGCTGTGCGATGGCGAACGGATCATCTGGCGGGAAACCTTTGGTTATGTCGACCAGGCCAAGTCCGTCCCCCCCGACCTGGACACCCTGTTTTGCATCGGCTCATGCAGCAAGGTGATCGCGGCGATCGCGACCATGATCCTGGTCGATCGCGGGCTGGTCGATCTCGATGCCCCGCTGGTGCGATACGTCACCGATTTCCGTATGGCATCGCCCGACTACCAGGCGATTACGGTGCGCATGCTGCTCAGCCACGCCTCCGGCTTTCCCGGGACCGATGCCCGTAACCTGTTTACCTTCACGCCGGTCCTGGATTACGCGGCGCAGGTTCAGCAAAACCTGGCCAGCCAGCGACTCAAGCACCAACCCGGCGAGATGGCGGTGTATTGCAACGACGGCTTTACCATGATCGAGTTGCTGGTGGCCGCCATTGCCGGTCAGCCCTACCCCCGCTTTGTCCAGGATGAAATCCTCACGCCCCTGGGGATGAGCCAGAGCCGGTATGCCCTCACCCCCTTCCCGGCTGGCAGTTTTGCGCCCGCATTCCGGGAGGATGGTACGCCCTGGCCCCAGGAATGCACCAACGGCTGCGCCACCGGGGGCCTGTACACCACGCCCAGCGATATGACCCGCCTGGCGCGGATGCTGATCAACGGTGGTGAATTCGCTGCCGTCCGGATCCTCTCCCCAGCCGCCGTGGCGGAGATGGGACGCGACCAGACCTCCACCTTGACCTTGAATCCCCTACCCAGCTTCCGTTGGGGGTTGGGCTGGGATGGGGTCGCGCAGCCGGGATTGGCCGTGGTGGGGGTCACCACCTGGCACAAAAATGGCGGGTCCATGTTGTATGGCAGTGATTTTTTCGTGGCGCCAGAGGAGCGCCTCGCGGTGATAATCACCGGAACGACCACGACCTACGGTAGCGGCACCCTGGCCGAGCGCATCCTGCTGAACGCCCTGGCCGAGCGGGGTCGCATCGCCCAAGTGCCGGCGCCACTGCCGGAGGTACCCCAGCCGGAGCAGGCCGCCACCGATGCTGACCTGGCCGCCATGGTCGGCTTCTACGCGCAATACGAAGCCTTGCTGAGAATTGAAGCTGAGGACGACCGTAGCCTGACGATCAGACGCTACAACGACGGCGTCTGGTATGAGGATGCCCGTGATCTGAAACGGCGCCAGGATGGCACCTTTTCCAGCGATGCCCAGCCCCTGGCCGCCTACTGGACCTTCATCGCCGAGGATCGCCGCTATCTGGGGGTGCGCAACCGACGAGGACTGGGCCATTACCTGGCCGCGTTCCCCTTCGGTCAAGGGGTCGAGCCGGCCGCTGACCTGTCCCCGGCCTGGGTGGCCCGGGCGAGTCAGCGCTGGCTGCTGGTGAATGAAAACAACCAGTCGGTGGTGCTGGCCCTGGGCGCTGCTCCCGGTACGACCCTGGAGGCGGTCGCGGAGCTGCCCGGTTACCTGCTAGGGTTTTCGGGCATCGTTGATCCCGCTGGCAGCGACACCCGAGCGCGGATGTTTCTCAAGATCCCGATCAAGTTTGGCCGTGATCTCAATGACGTGGTGATGGAAACCCGTTACGGCGAGGAATGGTTGCGCTGCGGCGGGTTCCTGTTTCGGCCCCAAGCCAGCGTCCCGGTGCTGGCAATGGGCGACAACCTGGTGCTCATCGGTGCCGAGGGGCTGGCGGAATGGCGCAAGTTGCCCGTGACCGGGGCCAGGGCCGGTATCGCGGGCGCCACGGCCTGGAAGCTCTATGACGCGGATCTGAAGCTGTTGGCCAGCGGCAATGGCGATGGTGACTCCGGCGCGAATCCCACGGGCACCTATCTACTGCTACATGCCGCGCCGGATGGCGTGATCAGGGTGACGGTGCTGCCATAACCCAAGCACCGCACTAATCCTTAGCGCGGGGGAAGATTGCGCGGGCGAAACGCATCGCCAGCCTGTCCTCCCCCGTTACACCCGGTAGCGCCAACATGTCATCTGCTCCAAGTGATTGCCCATCAGGACACTACACCCGGCGTGACCTGTTACGGTTAGCCGGCCTGAGCGGCCTGGGCCTGGCCGCTCCCAACCTGTTCACTGGCTGTGGCAATGGCGGAGCATCTGGGGTCAGCCCGCCAACCTACGCGGCCACGATCCTCGATGGCCGCCAGGCTATCCGTGATGCCCTGGCCGCCGCGGACGGGCCTTCGGCGGTCACGGTGGCCCTGGTGGATACGCGACGCCTCCTCTGGTCCGAAGCCTTTGGCTTGATCGATCGGGAACAATGCCTGGCACCGACGCCGGAGACCCTCTTTGGCATCGCCTCGGTCAGTAAGGTGATTACCAGCGTCGCCGCCATGATCCTGGTGGATCGCGGCCTGGTCGAGCTCGATGCGCCCCTGGTCCGTTACGTGCCCGAGTTCCACATGCAGGCCGGGGAGGCCTACGGTGATATCAGTCTGCGCATGCTGCTCAATCATGCCTCCGGTCTGCCGGGTGCCGAGTATCGCAACGCGGTTACCGTCATCCCGGTCACCGGCTACTTCGACCAACTCCTGGATTCACTGGCGACCCAACGACTGAAATATCCTCCGGGGGACACCGCGAGCTATTGCAATGATGGCTTCAATCTGATCCCGTCGCTGATCACCGCGGTGACGGGCGAGAGCTACGACACGTTCGTGACCCGGGAGATTCTGGCGCCCCTGGGCATGCGCCAGACCCGGTTTCCCCACAGCCCCTTGCCCCCGGGCAGCTTTGCCCCCGCCTTCGACGCCCTGGGTCAGGCCTTGCCGCAGGAATACGGCAATAACTATCCCAGCGGGGGTATCTACACCACGGCCGCCGACATGGGCCGGCTGGCGATGCTGTTCCTCAATCAGGGCCGCTACGACGAGCGACGTATCCTGTCGGACTGGGCGGTGGCGGAAATGGGCCGGGATCAGTCCGCGGCCCTGCCCCTCAACCCGCTGCAAACCCTTGCCTATGGGCTGGGGTGGGACTCGGTGCGGGAGTGGGGCCTGGCGGCGGTCGGGGTGACCGCCTGGTACAAGGGCGGCGACACCGGCTATCACTGTCGCTTCCTGGTCGTCCCCGAGGAGGGGCTGGGGGTGGCGGTCATCACCGTGGCGGGGGTGGCCTATGCGCTGCCCCTGGCGGAACGTATCCTGCTCCAGGCCCTGGTCGAGCAAGGGCGTCTGGCCGCCTATCCCACGCCCCTGGGGCCTGAGGTGCCGCCCCTCATGGCGGCCAGCGACGCGGCGCTCGCCGCCATGGCCGGTATCTATGCCAATTCCAAAAGTCTGCTGCGGTTCGCCATCAACCCGGACCGTACCCTGAGTGGTGCGACCTTCGATGCCCGGGCTTGGCACCCGGACCCTGCCCCCTGGCGACTGCATGGCGATGGCCTGTGGCGGACTGAGGGCCAAGCCTATCCGGCCTACCATACCCTCCCCGCCGATGGACGCCGCTATCTGGCGCAACTCGTACCCGGAGACTCCACGCACTACGATCTGACCGTCATCTATGGGCATGACCTTGAAGCGGGGGGTGAGCTGTCACCCCCCTGGCTGGCGAGGCTGGCGGAGCGCTGGCTGTTGGTGAATGCGCCTGTTGACTACGACCGGGCGGATGGCTCAACGGCACCGGTCTGCACCCTGTCACGGGTCGAGGGTTTGGGCGGATATATCGCCATTGCACCCGCCTCTCCCATAGCGCAGGTCGTCGACGTCCAGGCGAGCGATACCAGGGGTTCGATGTGCCTGAAGGTTCCTGGCAACTCGGGTCGGGATCTGAACGACCTGGTCATCGAAGCCGTCGCTGATGAGGAATGGCTGCGCTTTGGCAGTTTCCGTTATCGCCCCCTGGCCAGCGTCCCGGAACTGGGCTACGGCGAGTACTTGATCACGATCACTGAAGCGGGGCTGGGTGAGTGGCGCCGGTTACCAGCGGCGGCGACGCTCACCATCGCGGGCGCCAGCGCCTGGTATCTGTACGATCCACAATTCGCGCTCCTGGCGTGCGTCATCGCCGGCAAGACCCTTCGCGGCTTGGAGGGATCAGTGCCGGCAGGGGCCTATCTCCTCGTCCATGGTTCGCCCTTCGCGACCATCCAGGTGATCGTCGGCTAGGTATAACGCCAGGTGCCCGCTCCCGCCCGCAACTGATCATCCACGACAGTATGCGTTCAGACCACTTGCGATCCAGGGGGGGCTTAGGCCGCACAAATCGCTGATTCTCAAACTACTTCCCTCCTGGCGGGAGCGCGTTCGGGAGAGGGGGGTCTGAACGGCCTCCCGGTAATATTTTGTAAGATTTCTCTCCTTGATTCGCTGGGGGCTTAGGCTTACCGTGATTTGCCAAATGGCTTAGGCACTTGAATCGAGAATCACCAAAATATCTTCCAGGACCAGGACCAGGACCAGGACCAGGACCAGGAGCAATGCGATGTATCGACCTCACTTACTAAAAACAACATTCATTGTTAGTGTCCTACTGTTCCTGTCCAGCTGCGATAACAGCGATCATCCCTTGCCCTTTGCCTATGTGCAAACCATTGCCAAAGGGCGCGCCCTCATGCGGGAAACGGTCGCTGACCCCGGGGTGGTCTCCGCTTCGCTGGCCTTGATCGATGATGAACGTATCGTCTGGAGCGAAACCTTTGGCGTGATCGACAAGGCCAGCCAAACGCCGCCCGGACCCGATACCATGTTTGCCATCGGCTCGACCAGTAAGACGTTTGCCGGCCTGGCGGTGATGAAACTGGTCGATCAGGGCAAGATCGATCTTGATACCCCTGTGGTGCATTACCTCCCGGACTTCCACATGCTTTCTTCGGAATACACCCAGGTGACGCCGAGGATGTTGCTCGCCCATGCCGCGGGTTTTCCAGGCGGCGATTATCGTAATGATGTGACTTACGCCCCCCAAACTGGCTTTGCTGAACAGGTGCAAGAGACTCTGGCCACCCAGCGCCTGAAATTCACTCCGGGGGAAATGGCCACTTACTGCAATGACTGTTTCACGATGATCGATCGCCTGGTGGCGGCGGTGTCCGATCAGCACTCCTATACCCGGTTCGTGCGGGAGGAAATCTTCAAGCCTCTGGGTATGACGCATACCCGCTTCGCGGAGGCCCCCTTCCCACCAGGCTCCTATGCCCAATACTACCTTCCAGAGAGCGTCATTCCAGATCCCCAGATCTATACCAATTCCTATCCGGCGGGAGGAATCTATTCCACCCCCAATGATATGGCCAGGGTGGCGACCATGTTGATGAATGGTGGTCGGTTTGGTGGCGTGTCGATCCTGTCTGAGCAGGCCGTGGCGGAAATGGGCCGTGACCAGACCCAGGATCTGGTGTTCAATCCGGTCACTGGCGATAGCTTTGGGTTGGGTTGGGACTTCGTGGCCTATCCGGGGCTGGCTTCGGTTGGCGTACGCGCCTGGTCAAAGCCAGGCGGCACGGCGGGCTATGTCACCCAGTTCATTGTCGCTCCGGATGAACGACTCGCCGTCTTCGTTACCGGGGCGGGAATGACGTTCAATGCCTACAAGCCCGCCGAGAGCATTCTGTTGAACGCGCTGGCCGAACGCGGCAGCATCCCGGCGGTACCCGAGCCTTTACCATCCCAGCCATTGCCGGAAAAACCGGCTACTGACGCCGAGTTGGCGGCAATTAGCGGGGATTATGCGGATTTCAAGGGGCTCTACCGGGTGTCGGCCAACGACCACACCCTCGCCATTGATACCTATATGGGAGGCGTTTGGTATGAAACCGCCCGCAATCTGAAGTTGCGCACCGATGGCAAGTTTTCCAGCGATGACAATCCCAACATGGCGTATTGGGTGGTGAACGGCCTTGGCCACCGTTACCTGGCCCGACATTATCCCGGGATACTGGGCCACTACCTGAATGAGGAGGTGATGGGTCAGTCCCTGGAACCCGCCGCGCCGCTGTCGGCCGCCTGGCGGCAACGCGCCGGCCAGCACTGGTTGATCGTCAACGAAGTCGCTTCATCGCTCCACCTCGTCCGCGACAAGGTGCGTTTCGCGCTTTACGCCCTGGATAGCCTGCCGGGCTACCTGTTCGCCGGCTCCACCATGATTCCCAGCACTATCGTCGATCCTTCCGGCAGCGATGACGAGGCGCGCATGTTTCTCAAGGTGCCCATGACCAACGGCCGTGATCTCAATGATGTCGTCATCGAAGCGCGCGACGGCGAAGAATGGGTCCGCTACGGCAGCGCCCTCTACCGGCCCCAAGCCAGGGTGCCGGAACTGCCAGCCGGTGACAGCAGGGTCATGATCGGCGCCGAGGGTTTCGCCGAGTGGCGCAAGCTCCCAACTTCGGGTTCATTGACCATCAATGGCGCCAGCGCCTGGAAATTGTATGACGCCGATTTCTCCCAACCGCCCATTTCCGGGACGGACCATGATCACCGGGTGGTCAGTCCGGCGAATGCCTATCTGATGCTGTTTGGCGCGCCGCATGCCACCATCACCCTCTCAATGGCCGAAGGATAGAGGGAGTGACTATGACCTCTCTATCCCGTTGCCTTTACCTCCCGTGGGGGCGCCTGGCCATGGCCATGGCGCTGGCCCTGACCCTCGGCTTGCTGGCGGGCTGCAGCAGTGACAATGGCTCGCCGCCCCTTGCCTACCCCCAAACCATCGCCGCCGCCCGGATACAGATCTGGGGATTTCTCAAGGACTACCATGTGCCCTCCGCAACGGTGGCACTGGTCGCTGGCGACCGCATCGTCTGGAGCGAGACCATCGACCGCGTCGGGACAACGACGCCGGAGACGATGTTTGGTATTGGCTCCGTCAGCAAGATTTTCGCCGCCGCCGCGGTCATGAAGCTGGTGGACCAGGGCCGGATCGATCTCGATGCGCCCCTGGTGCGTTATCTGCCTGATTTCGAAATGGCCTCGCCTGAATACGCCCAGATTACCGTGCGCATGCTGCTCAACCATTCCGCCGGCTTTGGTGGCGTCGACTTTCGCAACATGTTCACGTACGCCCCGCTGATGGGCTATGCCGAGCAGGTCCAGGCAGCCCTGGCCACCCAGCGACTCAAACACCCGCTAGGCTACCTGAGTGTCTATTGCAACGATTGCGTCACCCTGGTCGAGCCCCTGATCGCGGCGGTAACGGGAAAACCCTATACCCAGTATGTGCAGGAGGAGCTTTTCGCCCCCCTGGGGATGACCCATAGCCGCTTCGCCCTGGCGCCCTTTCCACCGGGATCCTTCGCCCCCGGCTATGATGTCACCGGGAATCCCGATGCTCAGGAGTTTGGTCAGGCGTATGCCTCAGGGGGCATCTATTCGACCCCCAGCGACATGGTCCGCTTCGCCATGATGCTGATGAACGGCGGTTGCTATGGCAACACACGGCTCCTGTCAGCGGCGGCGGTGGCCGAGATGGGCCGTGACCAGACCCGGCAACTGCCTTTCAACCCCGTCCCCACCTACGCCAGGGGCCTGGGCTGGGATAATGTCACCCACTCCGGCCTGGCCGCGGTGGGGGTGCGCGCCTGGCACAAGAAAGGCGGCACCCTGGTCTATGAGAGCGACTTCGTCGTTGCCCCGGATGAAGGGTTGGCGGTCATGATCAGCGTCTCCCAACGGACGATGCAGACGGGACTACTCGCTGAGCAGATCCTGCTGCACGCCTTGGCCGAGAATGGCCGTATCCCCGCCGTGCCGGCGCCCTTACCCGAAACCCCGCTGCCGGAACGGTCCCCGACGGATGCCGAGCTGGCAGCCCTGGTCGGCGTCTATGCCAACAAAAATGGGCCGATTCGCGTGGAAGCCGCGCCTGACCGTACCCTGAGGGTATGGGTGTATGACGCCGGTGAATGGTGGGAAAGCGCCAGCAGTCTCAAGCACCGCAGCGATGGGACCTTTTCCAGCGACGAGGCCCCGAATCAGTCCTATCGGGCCTTGGTGGCGGATGGGCGGCGCTATCTGGCGAAAAAAGAGCCGCACTGGTCGGGTCATTACCTTGAGGACAGCCTGTACGCCCAGGCGATCGAACCGGCGACGCAACCCCTGTCGCGTGCCTGGCAGGCACTGGCCGGCAATACCTGGCTGGCGGTAAATGAGGATGCGCAATCCTGGATCCTGGTCAATGGGCTGCCTCCCCGGTTCACCCTGGATACCCTCGAGGATTATCCGGGCTACCTGTTCGCGACCTCCCCCTATTTGGCCAATCAGATTGTCGATCCCGCGACCAGCGATTGGGAAGCGCGCATGTTTCTCAAGATCGGGCTGGAATTGGGACGTGATCTTAACGATGTCGTTATTGAGAACCGCGAGGGCGAGGCCTGGGTGCGCTATGGCAGCAATCTCTTTCGCCCACAGGCGACGGTGCCCATCTTGCCGGTCGGTGACAGCGCCCTGAGCATTGGCGATGAAGGTCTCGCCGAGTGGCGCCAGGTGCGGGAGGCCGGTTCTCTGGCGATCAGCGGCGCCAGCGCCTGGAAGCTCTACGATGCCGACCTGACGCTGCGGGAGGCGGGTCAAGGTACGGGTAATGTCAGCGCCGTTCCGGTGGGGGCTCATCTCATGGTGTACGGCGCACCGGATGCGACGATCAGGGTGACCCTGACGCCCTGAACACCCTGCCAGTCTTTTTTCGTTCTCGCTCGCCGCAAGGGGCGATTCGCGGCGGGTGCCATGGCCAACCATTCACGTCGCCGCCCTTGCTGGCGCTCACACCTGGTGCCGTATGATCTCGGGTCACGAAAAATCCCATTCTTCATTGCCATCGTCCTCCTTGCCAGCCCCTGCGCCGCCAGCGCGATTCGGGCGGGCCTTGGCCATGGCCGCGGCCTTGGCGACCCCCGGGGTGGCCTTACTGACCGGCTGCGACCAACCGCCCTCGCCGCCTCAGGCCCCGCCGCCGGTGGAGGTGACGGCCATCACCCTGGAGCCGCGGACTCAGCCCCTGGATCTGTCCTACGTGGCACAGGTCCAGAGCGCCCATCAGGTCGAGATCATGGCCCGGGTCAGCGGGGTGCTGGAGAAGATCGCTTACCAGGAGGGTGATCTGGTCAAGGAAGGGCAGGTGTTGTTTGAACTGGACAAGCGGCCTTACCTGGCCGCGGCCGAGATCGCGAAGGCGGATGTCGAGTTGCGCGAGTCGGAAGTCGCCATCGCCAAGACCGAGCTGGACCGGATCGCGTCCCTGGCCGAACGCAAGGCGAGCAGCCAGAAGGATCTGGACCAGGCCCGGGGCGAGCATCGCAAGGCCGAGGCCAGGCTCCATCAGGCCAAGGCCCAGTATGAACAGGCCCTGCTGGAGGTCGGCTACGCCACCATTACTTCTCCCATCGAGGGCGTTGCCGGTCAGGCCCTAATCCGGGAAGGGGGCTATGTCGCCGCGGGCGGACCCACGGCGAGGCTGACGACCCTCTCCAGGGTGGACCCGGTGTGGGTCACCTTCACCGTCTCCCAGAATCAGCAGGAAAGCCTCCATCAGGAAGTGCTGGATGGGCGCTTGGTGGTACCCGAGGAAGGTCGCTATCAGGTGGAGCTGGAATTGATCAACGGCCGCCGCTATCCCCACCGCGGCGTGGTGAATTATGTCGATCTCGCCTATGACAACCAGACCGGCAGCTTCCTGGTGCGGGCCGAGATCGCCAATCCGGACTACGCCTTGCGCCCCGGCTTGTTCGTCAAGGCCATCCTCAAGGGGGCCCAGCGTCCCAACGTCCTCACGGTGCCCCAGCGGGCGGTCCGCCAGGGGAGCAAGGGACATGAGGTCTTCGTGGTCTCGGACCAGGGCCTGGCCGAGCTGAGACCGGTCACGGTGGGGGACTGGGTGGGGCAGGACTGGATCATCGCCCAGGGGCTCAATGCCGGCGAGCGGGTGGTGGTGGAGGGCCTGGTCAAGCTGATGCCCGGCCTGCCGGTGCGGATCGTTCCCGCCCCGGCGGCCGACACACCAGCCTCGCCATCGGCGGGCCGCTAGGAGCGTTGCCGCCATGGGTACCTTTTTCATCGACCGGCCGGTCTTCGCCGCCGTTATTTCCATCATCATCGTCCTGCTGGGCCTCATGGCCTACCGGATCATCCCGGTCACCCAGTATCCCGATATCGGTCCACCGACGGTGTCGGTCTCGGCCTCCTACCCGGGCGCCACCGCCGAGGTGGTCGCCAATACCGTGGCGGCACCCCTCGAAGAGGAGCTCAACGGGCTCGAAGGGGTGATGTACATGACCTCATCCAGCACCTCGACCGGGGGCATGACGCTCACCCTGACCTTCGAGCCGGGGACCGACCCAAACCTGGCCCAGGTCAACGTCCAGAATCGGGTCAACCAGAAGCTCCAGGCCCTGCCGGAGGTGGTGCGCACCCGGGTGACGGTAGAGAAGAAGTCCGGGAATTACCTGATGATCATCGCCGTCACCGCCCCGGAGGAGCGCTATGACCCCCTCTACCTGGGGACCTATACCAATCTCTACCTCCTGGACCCGATCAAGCGCATCCCCGGCGCCAGCAACGCCGCCATGCTCCCCCCGCCCGACCTGGCAATGCGGGTCTGGCTGCAACCCGAAGAATTGGCGCGGCTGGCGATTCCCCCCACGGAGGTCATCGCCGCCATCCAGGCCCAGAACCAGGCCTATGGCGTTGGCACCATCGGCCAGCCCCCCGCCCCCCTGGGGACCGAGCAGTCCTTCGCCGTCGCCACCCAGGGGATGCTGAGCGACCCAGCGGCGTTCGGCAACATCATCGTGCGTGCCGCCAGCGAGGGCACCGGCCTGGTGCGGCTCAAGGACCTGGCCCGCGTCGAGCATTCTGCAAATCGATGGCTTGGGGACGGCGAGTCAGGGCCAGTCCTTCCTGCTCTTGCGGCCCTATGAGGAGCGCCAGGCAGCCGGGACCGACGCCGCCAGCCTGGCCGAAGACCTGCAGGGGCGGCTGGCGTCCATCAAGGCGGCCCAGGTCATCGTGCTCAAGCCCCCCGCCATTCCCGATCTGGGCGGACTCAATGGCTTTGCCTTCTATATTCAGAGCAAGGGTGCCGGTACCCCCCAGGAGCTGGAGGAGGTCGTCCAGGACTTCCTCGCCGCGGCCAGACAAAGGCCGGAGCTGGTGGGCCTGGACAGCCGCTTCTCCGCCAGTCAGCAGCAGATCTACATCGACGTCGATCGGGAGCGGGCCGAACTGCTGGGGGTCAAGGTCGAATCGATCTACCAGACCCTGCAGGCCTATTTCGGCTCGGTGGAGGCCGGGAATTTCATCCAGAACGGCCGGATCAGCCGGGTGATCCTGCAGGCGGACGCCGAGTACCGCGACAAGCCGGACGACCTGACCCGCGTCTTCGTCCGCTCCGCCACCACCCAGGCCGTCATGCCCCTGTCCGCGGTCGCCAGCATCCGCTACGCGACCGGCCCCGGCGAACTGCCGCACTACAATGGTTTTCCCGCCGCCACCGTCAACGGCTTCAAGGCGCCGGGCTACAGCTCGGGCCAGGCGATCTCCGCCATGGAGGCGGTGGCGCTCCGGGTCCTGCCGGCGGGCTACGCCTTTGATTGGGGCGGGCAGGAGCGCGAGGAGAAGCAGTCCGGGACCACCTCGCTGTGGGCCTTCGCCATGGGGCTCACCCTGGTCTTCCTGATCCTGGCGGCCCTCTACGAGAACTGGTCCCTACCCATCGGCGTGGTGCTGGCGGTGCCCTTCGCCATCTGCGGCGCCCTGGTGTTCATCTGGGGCCTGGGGATGGACAACAACGTCTATGTCCACGTGGGGCTCCTGACCCTGGTGGGGCTGTCGTCCAAAAATGCCATCCTCATCATCCAGTTCGCGGCAGAACATCACCGGGCCGGGATGGAGCCAGCGGCGGCGGCCATCGAGGCGGCCCGGCAACGGTTCCGGCCCATCGTCATGACCTCCCTGGCCTTTATCCTGGGGTGTATCCCCCTTGCCCTGGCCAGCGGCGCCGGCGCCAACAGCCAGCACGCCATTGGCATCGGCATCATCGGCGGCATGCTCGCCTCGACCCTGGTGGCCTCCCTGTTCGTGCCGCTTTTTTTCGTACTGCTGGAAGAGGCCAGCCAGCGGGTAAGGGCGCTCGTGCGGGCCCCCGCTCGGCCCTCCAGTGGCTAGCGGAACAGGAGGACATGCGCCTGACCTCCGCCGCGGCGCCAGCCGCCGGGCTTCACGGCTATCGCATCTATTGCCGACCGGTCGCGGCCGGATGACCCTCTTCACGTTGGAAAACCAAGATCTGCTGTGGTGATCCAGTCCGACCAATGCGGTGAGCGTGTACAGGGGCGGATCTGATCCGCTTCAGAGGCTGTGCCGTAGCGAGAAGCTGCCTTTGTTGTCCGACATCCGGGCGTGATAGGACAGGTGCTCGATCTGGGCCGCGGCGAGGC
>SACH01000349.1 GCA_009928645.1 Gammaproteobacteria bacterium
TGAGGATGTAGTACCAGCCCTCGGGCAGGTCGGCTTTCAGCTCTTTCAGCAACGTCCAGGCCGCGTCGTTGCCGCCGAGATGGGGAAACTCGTCGAGCATGGCAAAGGTGACCGTCGCGAAGGGGTCGCCAGCCTGAGCGAGGGTGCCGGTAATGCCGCAATAGCCATACTCAAGTGCCAGGCCCTTATCGAACTTATGCACCGGGAACGCGTTGACCCCAATTTTCAGAAGCGAGAGCTTCTCGCGATCATATTTGGCTACCCGGCGCGCACAAATGTATGCCCGCCTGTGAGTCGCATCCTCAAGCCAATAGTTAACCAAATTGCTCTTGGGCATACGCAACCGCTCGCGCTGGATTTGCGCCAGGGATGCTGCCTCCGGCTGGCAGTCCAGGGAACTGGCGCGAACCAACTTATCCGCCTGCGTAAACAGCGGGTCCAAACGCGCACCATACCCCGGCGAATCGGGCACCGCGCCATTGGCCGGTTCGATGCCGATCAGCGTGAGCGAGGGCTGGCGCAAAATCGTTCGTCCGACTCCTCCACCTCCCCTGAGCCGATCAGACTTGGACCTGACGCCAAGGCTGAGCAGGCTCACAAGGGGCGGTTCGAGCGCAAACTTGCCCGCGCCAAAGGCATGGGCCGCCAGATTGCCGCGGTCAAGCAGTTTGACAATAGACACGTGTTTCCCCTCAGCACCGGCGTCAGTTGGCAAGACAGTCTTCTCATGGAGCGCGGCCAGATACAACAGGCGGGGATCGGTCGGGAACGGGAGCGAAAAATTGTCCATTTGTTCGCGGCCGAGGATAGACGCCATATTTTTTTCCGTCAGTTCGATCTCTGCTTCTGTCGGGATATGGCCGGGGGCAAAGGCGGGCTTGA
Organism: Gammaproteobacteria bacterium; assembly: GCA_009928645.1. Classification (GTDB taxonomy): domain Bacteria; phylum Pseudomonadota; class Gammaproteobacteria; order Chromatiales; family Chromatiaceae; genus M0108. The sequence continues at coordinate 883 of SACH01000349.1, forward strand.
TGGGAGCCAATCCGCAACCGGCCAGGCCGGCCGCCAGCGCGACTGAGAGCAGAGCGGAATACGTGCGCATGAGAATCTCCGGGTGGTGTACCAGGGATTCATGATAACAAATAAAAGGTCGGTAATGCAATTAAAAAAACCGCCTTTCGGCGGTTGGTGCGCGAAACAGGGCGAGAGGCTAGTGCAAGCGTACGCGGTGCGCCCGCAAGGTCATCTCCACCTCCTCCGGGGTGGGGGCCTCCGGGAATCCCCAGCTCCGCCGCAGATCCGCGAGGAGCGCGCCCCCCAGGACAACCTCCAGGGTCAACTCTGCGATGTCTCGCTGGTGTTCCCGCTCCAGCGCCCGCAGCTGCTCGATCATCTCATCGCTGATGGGGACGTTGAGATGCAGTTCCGGGGCGTCCGGCAAGCCCAGCTGACGGCGTACATCCGCCAGGGAGTGCCCGGCCAGTTCCAGGTCCACCACCAGGGGTGACCCGGTCGCCTGGGGATTCAGGGTCGCTACCGCCTGGCGCAGGGCGGCGACGGTCGTTACCGGCGGGCACCAGGCCACCTCAAAGTGCGCACCGGGCGGCGGGGGCGGGGAGGGTACCAACCACGGGGCCAAGCGTGACATCAGGTCACGGTCGATCTGGAGCGGCAGGGACAGGTAGGCGGGATCCGGCGGTGCCAGCAGATCGACCAGGTCGCTGGCGTTGAGCAGCACGCGAATGACCATGAGCGGCTGGGGGTCCGCGCCCGCCGCAAGGAGTTGAGCATACATGGTGAAGCCTGGAGCAATGACGGTGGCAAGGCCGTCGCGCCGGGCGCCGGCTGGCGGTGGCTGACGACGGGGCCGCGTGTACCGCTGCCGCGCACGGCGGGGACACGCAGCGTCCAGGGTAACCGCGGGTGGGTCGTAATTTGCCCGGTATGCGGCGTCTGGTGAGGCTGTTCCCGGCCAATGACCGCCTTACGCCGGGGTCTGGGCGGCGGCCGCCCAGACCGCCCGGCGCAGATCGTCCAGCGAGCCGTTGTTGTCGATCACGCGATCTCCCGGGAGGCGCGCCACGCCCTGCTCCGAAACATGGGCGCGCACCGCCGGCGCGGACGCCCGGTCGATATGCCACACCGTCCCCCCGGCGCGGCGGATAAAGTCCGCCTCATTGTCAAAGCGCGTGTCGGTGATGATCAACGTGCGCCGGGGGAGCGTCACGGCCGGCGCGGATGAGAGGAGGCCCGGCGCGGGTCGGCGTTGGCGCTGCCGGGTAAAGTCCGGGAAGGCCTGGCGCACGTCCGCGGCCAGGGCCGCGACCATGGCGGCGGGCGTCAGACCCCACAGCGGGTCCGGTTCCGCGGCGGCCGCTGGATCAAACGCCTGGGCGGGGGACAGGCCCCAAAACGCCTGCGCGGCACAGCGCAGCGCACTGTGCGGGTCCTGGGGGTCGCTTGGGGGCGGGGCCGGGTCGTGCGCCGGCCGACTGAACTGGGTCAGCGCGCGTTCCGCCCGCCGCAGCCAGTGATCGCGATTGCGCCGGCGCATCCAGTCCGTGCCCACGGTCTGCCACAAGGCGCGGGGCGAGTAGCCCCAGTCGGGCAGCGCCTGCTCCTTGGTGTGCTCACTCCAGGTCTCGGCATCGCTCAGACCGAACAAGACCTGACAGCCCAATTTCAGCGGGAGCGCGAAGGCGTAGGTATGGGCCTCCGGCCACACCGCGCGCAGTAAAGCGGCGACGGTATCCTTGCCCGCGCGGGCCGGGGCGGCGAGGCCGATCAGACG
>SACH01000350.1 GCA_009928645.1 Gammaproteobacteria bacterium
GTTCGAGGAGATCGCCTACCTGCTGATCCACGGCGACCTGCCCAACCGGGGCCAGTTGGCGGAGTACAAGCGTCACCTCCAGTCCCAGCGCAACCTGCCGGCGGCCCTCAAGACCGTGCTGGAGCAACTGCCGGCCTCCGCCCACCCCATGGACGTGCTGCGCACCGGCGCCTCGGTCCTCGGCACCCTGGAGCCGGAGAAGGAGGCCCAGCCCCTGGCGGCGGCGCGGGACATCGGTGACCGGCTGATGGCCAGCTTCGGCTCCATGCTGCTCTACTGGTACCACTTCAGCCACCATGGCCGTCGCATCAACGAGGAGACCGACGACGAGTCCATCGCCGCCCACTTCCTGCACCTGCTCCATGGCCGTAAGCCCTCGGACCTGCAGGTGCGCGCCATGCACACCTCGCTGAACCTCTACGCCGAGCACGAGTTCAACGCCTCCACTTTCACCGCCCGGGTCATCGCCGGCACCGGCTCCGACCTCTATTCCGCCATCACCGGCGCCATCGGTGCCCTGCGCGGTCCCAAGCACGGCGGCGCCAACGAGGTGGCCTGCGACATCCAGTGCCGCTACGCCACCCCCGACGAGGCCGAGGCCGACATCCGCGCCCGCATGGAGCGCAAGGAGATCGTCATCGGCTTTGGTCATCCGGTCTACACCATCGGCGACCCGCGCAACCAGGTGATCAAGACCGTCGCCAAGCGCTTGGCCGACGATGCCGGCGACCATCAGTGCTATGACATCGCCGAGCGTCTGGAGACCATCATGTGGGACATCAAGAAGATGTTCCCCAACCTCGACTGGTTCTCCGCTGTCAGCTACCGCCTGATGGGCGTGCCCACGGCCATGTTCACCCCCCTGTTCGTCATCGCCCGCACCAGCGGCTGGGTGGCGCACATCATCGAGCAGCGCATCGACAACAAGATCATCCGCCCCAGCGCCAACTACGTCGGGCCGGAGAATCGCGTCTGGGTGCCGCTCGACCAGCGCTGAGCCGAAGAGGCTGCGCTCTGCCGCCAGCGTCCGGCGCTAGCCCTCTTCACTCCCTCCCCCCTCGCGGGGGAGGGTAGGGGAGAGGGGGATGACACTTCGGCGACGCCCGGGTCGGGTAGCGTCTAGCGGGGGACGCCGTAAATCCATCCCTGGAGGCTTGGCAACCGCATCCCTGCGGTTGACACCCCCGCCAGACGCCCCCCGACCCTCCCCGGCCAGGCTCGCCGCTGGGGGCCATGGCCCCTGACCACCCACCTTGCCGGCCGCTCGCCACCGCGGCCCGTGACCAAACCGAATAAAGCGAAAGCCATGAACACCGCCTACCGCCAGCCCCTTCCCGGCACCGACCTGGACTACTTCGACGCCCGCGCCGCGGTCGATGCCCTCCAGCCCGGGGCCTATGCCCAACTGCCCTATACCGCCCGCGTCCTGGCCGAGAACCTGGTGCGCCGCTGCGACCCGGCCTTGCTGGATGACGCCCTGCGCCAGCTCATCGAGCGCCGCCAGGACCTGGACTTCCCCTGGTACCCGGCGCGGGTGGTGTGCCACGACATCCTCGGCCAGACCGCCCTGGTGGACCTGGCGGGCCTGCGCGACGCCATCGCCGACCAGGGCGGCGATCCGGCCCTGGTCAACCCGGTGGTGCCGACCCAGTTGATCGTCGACCACTCCCTGGCGGTGGAGCATGCCGGCTTCGAGCCGGACGCCTTTGCGAAGAACCGCGCCATCGAGGACCGGCGCAACGAGGATCGCTTCCACTTCATCGACTGGACGCGCACCGCCTTCCAGAATGTCGATGTCATCCCCGCCGGCAACGGCATCATGCACCAGATCAACCTGGAGAAGATGTCGCCGGTGGTCCAGGTGCGCCCGGATCCGGACGGCGCGCTGGGCCAGGCCCGGGGTGAGCAGGGTCGTGCTATCGCCTTCCCCGACACCTGCGTCGGCACCGACAGCCACACCCCCCACGTCGATGCCCTAGGCGTCATCGCCATCGGCGTCGGCGGCCTGGAGGCGGAGACGGTGATGCTCGGTCGCGCCTCCATGATGCGCCTGCCGGACATCGTCGGCGTCGAGCTCACGGGCCAGCGCCAGCCGGGCATCACCGCCACCGACATCGTCCTCGCCCTGACCGAGTTCCTGCGCCAGGAGCGGGTAGTGGGGGCCTACGTCGAGTTTTTCGGCGCGGGGGCGGCCAGCCTGTCCATCGGCGACCGCGCCACCATTTCCAACATGTGCCCGGAATACGGCGCCACCGCGGCCATGTTCTATATCGACGGCCAGACCCTCAATTATCTGCGCCTCACCGGTCGCGAGCCGGCGCAGGTGGCCCTGGTGGAGACCTACGCCAGGACCGCCGGCCTCTGGGCCGACAGCCTGGCCAGCGCCGTCTATCCCCGCGTCCTGGAATTTGACCTGTCCAGCGTGGTGCGCAACCTGGCCGGTCCCTCCAACCCCCACCGCCGCCTGCCGACCAGCGCCCTGACCGAGCGCGGCATCGCCGACGCCGCCAAGCTCGCCGCCGCCCGCGCCGAGGAGGCCCAGGGCTTGCTACCCGATGGCGCGGTGATCATCGCCGCCATCACCTCCTGCACCAATACCTCCAACCCGCGCAACGTGGTCGCCGCCGGCCTGCT
>SACH01000351.1 GCA_009928645.1 Gammaproteobacteria bacterium
GAGGGCTGCGGTCGTCATGGGGAGCTGAGCTTGGTAGCGCTCCGGTAGACCCTGGGCCAGATCCCGCTCCAGGCGGGCGGGCTCGGGGGCGATGACGCCAGCGAGCCGGGGAAGACCGGCGGCGATCAGGAGTCCGGAGGGGTCGTAGTCGACGAAGGCCCACACGGGGACGTCCAGCGCCCGAAGGAGCGCGAGGGCATGATCCGGGCTGGTATCGGAGCGATCGCCACGCCACACCACGAGGGGGTTCGCCCCCGCCGGGGAAAGGTCCAGGTCGATGGCGTGGATAAGGTTGAACGGCTCCCAGTTCTCGACCAGGAGAACGGTGTCGTGGGCGAGCAGACCGGCGACCGTCGGTCCCTCCACATCCATATGACAGGTGGGCGGGAGGATCAACTCCCGGCCGTCGAGGTTCAGCGGCTTCCCCGGCAGGGTCTTGACGGCGACTCGCCTGCGCTTCACGGGCGTCGCCGCGAATTTCTCGTCCGGCCCCAGGCGCAACGCCTCGGCACGGGTGATCTCGTCCCAGGCCGCAGGGTCGGTGAGCGGGTCGATTCCCTCTGCCTTCAGGATGTCTCGGATGCGTGCCTTGTCTTCCGCGTCGAACAGGAACCCGGCTCCTTTGCGCCGGCCGATGCCGTAGTCGTCGACTAAAGACTCCAGGACACGGCTTGCGGAGAAGCGCTCTTCGGGCGATTGCACTACGCGCAGCAGGGCGCGCGTTTCACGCTTGGCCAGATCGCTCATCGACCGCTCAGAACCGACGCACCAGGACATCACTCACGACGATATTCCCCGAGAGCGGATGCGGCAGGGGACGCTCGACTCGCTCGAAGCGGATGTGCCCGGTGCGAGGGCGGGCTAGGCTGGCCTCGTAGAGCACGCAGTGCAGCCAGATCGGATCCGGCAGCTCCGCGTACTCGGCATGGCCGCGTTTCCAGTCCAGGGCGGACAGTGGCTCGCCGCTTTCCGGAACCTCTGCGATGAGGCGCCTCAGCGCAAGCTGATAGGGCCTGGGCTCGATTATGAGAACCTCCGGCCCCTGATCCGCCTTTGTCTGCAGGATGCCGACCTTGGGCTCTCGCTTGATGACGGACGGGCTCGCCGGCAGCTTGGCGGCGACCTCGATGAGGGCCTCGTTGGTCGCCCCGTCGAGCAGGTCCGGATGGGAAACGACCCGCAGGGACGCCGACCGGGTCGCCCAGTAGGGCGGTTCGGTCAACTCGTCGACATCGGGCGCCACATAGTCCGGATTGCGCCGGAGGAAGAGATTGAAGGCCCGCAGGCGCCGACCGGCCGGCTCGACTTGGCGCAGCCGGTAGAGGAACTCCTTGAGGATCTCGGTGATGTCGAGGAGGGATTCGCGCCACTCGGGCAGACGTTCCCAGATCTGGTCGCGGAAGGCGGACATGAGCGAAGTCGCGGCCGGCTCATCCTCGATGCGTTCCATCAATCCGCCGGTTTGCAGCGACTTGATGGCTTCGCCGATGCGCTCGGCTCGGCCGATGTACCAGGCGTTCTGGCGCTGTTTCTCGGCCAGGGTGCGCACGCTCGCGAAGCGGGTGTCTGCCAGCATGCGTAGGTATTGGAGGGCCTGTTCGATGTGGTCCGCCAGGTCGAAAACGGCGTTGTTGAAGGCGTCCACGTAACCGTCCAGATCCTCGGTGCGCCCCTCCAGATGGGCTTTGACGGCCTCGTCCACGAGAAGCGGGAGGCGTGCCGCAAAATCCGCGATGTTGCCGCCCACCGCGGCGAACAGCTGTTCCTTCTGCAGGACCTCGTCGAGGTGCCGGGCGAGCGAGGAGGCGAGCCGAAAGGCGTCCCGGGCGAGAGGCACCAGGGTACGGTGGCGTCGCAGCTCTTGGATACCGCGCGGGGTCGCCGGTTCGCTCGAGGCATCGATCGATGCCCCATGATAGGCGGCGGCGACTAGCTCCCGGTGTCGGTGCAGGACCTCGATGTAGGCGATGACCAGGTCGTCGGTGCGGCTCACAGGAGTGACTCCTGCGTGTCCGCGTCACTCTCCTCTTCGATCTCGTCCGGGATCGACTGGTGGGCCATTAGAAAGTCGACTACCTCTTGGAGGTACTCGATCTTGCCGGTAACCGCGTAGATCTCCCGCTCCGGGTTGGCGAGCTCCAGATAGCCCTCGTCTCGGAGCTTCTTCAACAGCCTGTCGAGCGTGCCGCGATGGGTGCCGTCACCGGTCGGCCCCCTGCCCAGTCCGGCTAGAGCCTGTAGCTCGCTGCGCAGATTGGGGTTCTGGTCGATGGCCCCCATCAGCCGGTTGGCCTCGATCAGACTGCCGGGGGCAAGGAACTGATCCTGCCGCATGGTCTGCATCAGGTGGACGAAGAAGCCGACCAGGAGGCGCAGGTTGTGCTTGATCTCCGCGAAGCCTTCGCGCATCGCTTTCCGTTCCGTCGGTCCGATCTTCTGGTAGGCCGCGAACCAGGCCCCGCCATGCCGGGTCCGAGCCAATCGACGACCGAGCTTGCCGAGGAAGGCGTCCACTTCGTTACGGCTTTCCTCGTCCTCGAGGAAACGCCAGGCGTCCTGGTAGCGGACGTTGCAGATGAACTCGCCGGCGAGCAGCAGGGTCAGGGTCTGCTCAAACATCGGCGTCCTC
>SACH01000352.1 GCA_009928645.1 Gammaproteobacteria bacterium
CCCCAGGTTTCTGGTTCCTCCCAGTCGTCCGGGGGCGGGTCGGTTAGCTCGCCGGCCTCGGTATAGTCGGCGGCGTCCCCGTTTTGGCGTTCCAGGTCGTCCAGAATCTGATTAAGGTCGAAGTTGTCGTCCTCAATCAGGTCGCCCTTGCCGGCGATGCGCGCTTGCTCAAAGTAGGCGGCCCAGGCGTCCACCAGCATGTCATCCCAGGTGGCGTCGAGGAACCGAGGGTCGGTAACTGGTAACTTGTAGCGGTCGCGGTACCACCACTCAATCGTTCCCGCCAGATCCCGAGCCCGTTGCTTGAGCGTCGCTTCCTGCCTTTGCGCGAAATCGGCCCTCGGCTTCCTTGATGGCCAGGTAGACCTTGCGCAGCCGGTCCATGTCCTGCTCGGAATCCGGGTCCGCCGCGTAGGGGTCCCAGTCGCCAGGACCGCTGAGGACCATCGCCTTGAGGTAGGCGATGAAGTTGCAGATGCCGGCAAACTCCTCCGGCACCTGCTCGGCGCCTTCGGTCAGCCGGTTGTACTCGGCGGTGATGGCGATGGCCGTGCGCATGGTCCGACGCCGGCAGGTAAAGCTGCCGACGCCGTCCACCGCGACCGTAAAGGCGTTGGGGTCGCGCATCAGAGTTTAGACCCGGTCACGTCCAGGGCGACAAACTGCGCGTTCGCCACCACGATGGCGTGCTTCTGGATCTCCACGTCACCGCTCGTGAACGAGCACTTGGTGTACTTGCGCAGCACGCCGGCATTTTTGGGGTCCTTGCCATAGACGACGATGTCGAACACCAGCCCCTTCAGGACCTCATCGCCATTTTCCATGGCAATGTTGCTGTCCCGCAGGTTGTTGGTGAACAGCACCATGGTGCTGGCACTGATCTGGTGGCGGGCCATGGAGGGCACGTACTCTTGTACATGAATGTCGCCTACCCCGCTTGCCGGCTCATGCCCGTAATCGTCGCTAGGCCGCAGGTTCTGGAGCAGCCCGACGACCTTGCCGTCGAACTGCACCTCGATGCGGTTGCCGGAGTTAACGATTCTGTGTTCTTCAGCCATGGGTCGTTACTCCTTACCCGTTGGTGACCACGGCGGACGCGGTGCCAGAGTAGGCCTTGGCGTAGATGCCGATGAGGACAAAGTTGATGGGAATGACCGGCGAGCACTCGAACCACACCCGGAGGATGTCGCCCTGGATTTCGGCGGTGATGTTCTTGTAGGCTGGATTGGCCTCATCGCCGACGATGACCCCCACGCCGACCGGCTCGGGCCGCGACAACTCGCGCAGCACGGAATCGGTGGTGGAGATGGCCTCGTGGAGGGTGATGGGCGACGCCTTGCGTCCGACGAAGATTTCCAGGGCCTCGCGCACCGTGCGGGCAACGTAGTCCAGGGCCACACCAGTGGAGATTTCCACCCGGTTGTAGTTGTCATTGGACAACCAGGTGCTGACCGCCTTGGAGACGATGTAGCCGCGCTTGGTCTTGCGCACGCCGCACACGCCGGAGTTAATCAGGGTGTCGGAGTCGTAGACATTGGTGACCAGCGGGTCCAGGCCTTGCAGCTTCAGCACCTTGTTGGTCATGGTGTTGCCGAAGTTCATGGCGGCAAAGCCACCGGCAACCTGGGCGGCCAGGAAGTAGGCCGGCAGACTGGACAGCACCCCGTCGTCGTCATAGGCGAGGATGGGCGGGAAGACCAGGGCGGTGCGGTCGGAGTTGAGGGCAATGGCCGCGTCCTGGGCCTCGTTGATGCCCTGCTGCAGGGAGCCCTGCACGATGTCGCCACCGACAAAGCTGCGGCGCTCCATCTTGCCCGGGCCGGACATGAACTGGACATGGGCATCGGCCATGTACCAGATGTACTCGTTGGCGCTGAGCGGCACCACCCACTGCACATCGGCACCCTGGAGCGCGTCGAAGGCATCCTGCCAGTCCTGATTGGTGGGCGCGGGACCGTTGCCACCGCCGACCAGGTAGGTCCCGACCAGGTTAACCGGCGCACCCTGCAGGGCATGCACGGCAATCGCCGACTGCTTGCACGGCATGGCATCCATCATGCCCAGGTTGTTGGTCGGCACCATGTCGCCCTGCAAGGCAGCGGCGGTAAAGCCGGTCACGGCATCAATGGCGGCCACCAACGAGGTCACGGTCGGATGACTGGCGACGGTGATTTCCGTCGGCGTATCGGTGCCCGCCTGCAGAATGACTTTGGTGCTGGAGATGGTCAGGGTGGCAGTATCTTCCTCGCCTTCGTACTGCACGGTGAACAGGCTGGTGCTGCCGCGATGGGCGGTCACCAGGTCCCGGGCAGCGGTGTTGAACCAATCCACCACCACCTGCAGGTCGGCCTTGATGGGCAGGTCGACGGACTTGCAGGAAATCGCCTCCATGCCATCCAGCACGCCTTGCGCCAGGGCGCTCGGAATCTGGGCGACGGCGGAGAAGCCGGGCTGGGAATTGATGGCATCGCACAGCTCGCGGATGGAACGATACGAGGCCAGGTTGAGGGCCACCGGGGTCGCGGTATCGGCGGGGGCACGCAGGATGACCTGGGTTGCGGAAACCGCCACCGTGGCTGTTGGCTGGGCACCGGAATAGCGCACCGTCAGCGGCGTGCGCGTCAG
>SACH01000068.1 GCA_009928645.1 Gammaproteobacteria bacterium
CCATTACCTGGTCCACGTGGGCGAGGAGGGGAGTGTGTTGCTGCCTTATCTCCAGGCCAAGCAATGCCTGGACCGCCTTAAGCGGCTCTGTATTGGACAAACCTTGCCCGATGCCGGGGCCTGTGCCCGCTTCGACCGGGACACCCGCCACGGCGAGGACATGCGCCAGGCCCAGCGTCAGCTCAGCGCCGCCGTCGCCTCCGTTGTCGGGAAGAGCGAGGAGCGCGCCGTGGCCAGCCTCTTCACGCCCGGCGGCACCCATGCCCTCAAGGGCGAATTTGCCGGGAGTGACGACTTCGAGGTGGTGGCCTTCCTCGTGGTGCTGCCCGGGGACGCCGCATGAGGGCGGACCCGATCGGCACGTTCGCGGGACTGGTCAGGGCGCTGGGGTTGCCACCCGAGTGCCGCGTCGACAAACGCGTCCCCAAGAAACTGCTCATGGAGAACGGTGCTCCCACCGCAGTCGACAAGCGGCTGATCAACGAGCGCATTGAACACATTCATTGGCTGGCGACGCTGAAGCCCACCACCATCGGTGTGAGCCCCTATCGAGACAACCAGCGCGAGTACCTGGAGATCGCCGTCCTGGCGGTGACGCTGCGCGATGCCACGGCCAAGCCCGCCAAAACGGCGCGGCTGGTCGAGTTGATCCATCGCGCGGTGCCCTACCCGACACTCCTGATCTTCGCGCACGGCGAGAGCCTTAACTTGTCGCTGGCCCACAAACGCTGGTCTCTCGGCGAAGCAGGTAGGACCGTACTTGCCGGGGAGGTGGTTGAGTGCCGCCTGGGAGACAATGGCGCGACGCGTCTTGAGGAAAATTTCCTCGCCGCGCTGCCGCTGGCACGCCAACCACGAACCAACCTGTATGCCCTCTACCAGGGATGGATTGACACCCTCTTGGCTCTACTGGCGTCACGAGTGACCGGCACCTTCACCCGTACCGAGACGCCTGCCCAGGCCACTGAACGACTTGCGGCGTTAGGCGAGTATGCCCGGCTGGAAGTCGAGGCCACCCGGTTGCGGGCCGTCGCCGCGAAGGAGCGGCAGATGGCCAGACAGGTGGAGCTGAATCTGAAACTCAAGCGCATCGAGGCGGCACAGACCGCCGCCCGGGCCAGGCTATGAGCAAAGGAGAGAATATGAATCCGTCACGCCCGCTAAGACACCTATCGATCCGCGTCCCGTGGCATGACGCCGGGTGGGCGGGGGTCGTCTGCAAGGCTCCGCAGCTCAATGGGGCTTGCGCCAAGCTCAAGGGCATAGCGGGCTCCAAGCGCGAGGTCGACGAGCAAGCCGTGGCAGGACAGTCGTTGGAGGTTCTGCCCCCGGAGCAATGGCCCTGTTGCGTCGATGAGCGGGCGACCTTCATGGCACCGTTCGAGACCGAGCACGTCAAGCGGCACAAATTGGCAGCGGTGAATCCAACGCACTACGGGCACTTCGCGCCGACGCGCCAGCGCTATCCCGCCTACTCGACCGGTATCGTCCCGTTCCGCTGGATGATGCGTGAGAACATCGAGCACTACCGGGATCTCTACGACCTGGACGTCGACGCGTCGCGCGAGCCCGAGCTCGGGTATGACACCACTTGGGTCCATGAGGCAGGCAATCAGCGGGCGCTGCTCGATGGATTTGCGGCCCACCTGCGCGAGGCGGATTCCCTCTGCTTCTTCTACGCCAAGCACGTCCCGTTCGTCGAGGGCACCGGCCGCATCCTGCTCGGTGCGGGGCGCATCAAGGGCCTTGGTCCTCTCCTGGCGTACGACCACAGCCGGGAAGGCATGCCCGGCATGATCTGGGAGCGCCCCCTCCAGCACTCGATTCGTCCAAAGGGAAGCGACGGCTTTCTCGTTCCCTACTACGACCTCCTCAAGAGTGCCGAGGACGATCCGTCCCTGGACCTGGAACGATTCACGGCCAAGGCGCCCGACGAGCACTGGGACGAGTTCTCTTACGCCAGTGAGCTCGTCACGCACGATGGCGCGATCGCAGCCCTACTGGCGCTTGACACGGCGCTCAACCGAATGGAGTCGGAGCTGGGGTTACCCACGCGCACGCAGCGCCAGTGGATCCACGATGAGCTCGTGCGTTTGTGGAAGGTGCGGGGTCCGTTTCCTGGTCTGGGTGCAGTGCTGTCGGCCTTCGGACTGTCGCGTGGCGTCTTCGTTGCCCACGCGCTCCAGCAGAAGGCGGGCGAGAACGCCGATCCTTGGCCGCTGGTCGACAGCGCGTTCAAGGAACCCGCGGAGGTACTGCCGACGGCCCTGCACCGAGATCTCAAAGAATTGGCACCGACGTGGCGCGGGTTGGCCGCCGAGCGGAGGGCCTTCCTCCGCCTGTTGAGTCGTTTCGAGCTGACGGTGGATCAGGCGCGGGCACTCTACGACGAGGCCGGACGAGCCAAGCGGAACTGGCTGGCGACCGACAGCGACATCTTGCGGAACCCCTATCGCCTCTACGAAACCAGCCGACACGATCCAGACGGGGTGCGCCTGCTAACAGTAGATCGCGGGGTGTTCCCCGAAGACGTGGTACGGCTGCGGCATCCGCTCGAAGCGCCGTCGGGTCTCGACTCGGCCGTGGACCTGCGGCGGGTACGTGCATTCACCATCGCCGTCCTCGAAGAAGCCGCACTCGGCGGTCACACCCTGCTCCCCAAGGACCAGGCCGTCGAGGCAATCCAGGGTCGACCGGTGCGGCCCCCCTGTCCGGTGACCGGCGACATGCTGGCGGCGCGAGCGGGGGACATGCAGCCGGAAGTCGTTTCCGCGTTCGCTTCCGGCAACGACATCGCGTTGCAGCTTCAGCGTTACGGCGCCATCGGCGAGCTGGTTCGCAAGCAGGTGAACGGCCGCGTCGCCGGTACCCGGCACAAGGTGACAGAGGACTGGACAACGCTGCTCGATGCGGCCCTTCTCAGAATGGGCGTAGGACCCGCTCAGGACGCGGAAGACGGCCGAGCGCGGGACGAAAAGGTCGCCGCGCTACGGGAGCTGGCGGAGGCGCGCTTCAGCGTCCTTGCCGGTCCCGCCGGCGCGGGCAAGACGACGGTGCTGGGCGTACTGTGCGCGTCGCCGCAGATCCAGGCCGACGCCATCCTAATGCTGGCCCCCACCGGCAAGGCGCGGGTTCGGATGCAGCAGCTCGCGGGCGGAGAGGGCGGCAGAGCGTTCACCATCGCCCAGTTCCTGCATCAGTACGGCCGATACGACGGCCGCACCGGCCGTTACGTCCTTAGCGAACGCCCAAAGGCGACGGGTTTCGGCACCGTCATCGTCGACGAGTCCTCGATGCTCACCGAGGACATGCTGGGCGCGCTGTTCGACGCCTTGCCCGGCGCCAAACGCTTCATCCTCGTAGGCGACCCCGCTCAATTGCCGCCGATTGGCGCGGGGCGGCCCTTCGTGGACATCATCGCCCGGCTGCGGCCCGCCGACTATGAAGCGCGATTCCCTCGGGTCGCGGCCGGTTATGCGGAGCTGACCATCGAACGCCGCCAGATCGGCTCCGAACGCCCAGATCTCCGGCTCGCCCGTTGGTTCAGCACCACGCCGCCCTCAGCCGGTGAAGACGACGTGTTCTCTGCGGGAGCGGAGGAACATCCCACGATCCGATTCGTCCGCTGGGAGAAATCTGAGGACTTTCAACAGGACCTGGTGGACGTCGTGATCCAGGAGCTTGGGCTTGACGGGCCCAAGGATCTTCGCGGTTTCAACCGGAAGCTGGCCGCCACAGTCAGCGGCGAGTACGATTACTTCAACGCCACCCGCAACGGCAAGTCGGGCGCGGTGGCGGCCGTTGAGGCCTGGCAGATCCTCAGCCCGCTACGGGGTATGCCCTTTGGGGTTGGAGACATCAACCGGCAGATTCACGAGCGGTTCCGCGCCGGCTTTCTTGACCTCGCGACGCAACGCTTTCGCTCGATCCCAAAGCCTTTCGGCGCCGAACGCATCGTCTACGGCGACAAGGTGATCAACCTCAGCAACCACCGGCGTGACGGCCGCAAGGTCTATCCCCCGGAGGGTGCCCTCGGCTACCTCGCCAACGGCGAGATCGGCATCGCGGTCGGACTTTGGAAGACCAGAAGCAGCCCGAAGATCCTCAAGATCGAGTTCTCCTCCCAGCCAGGCTACACCTACGACTTCTACGGCAGCGACTTCCGTGAAGAAGGGGAGGCCGCGCTGGAGCTGGCCTATGCCCTGACCGTACACAAGGCGCAGGGAAGCCAGTTCAATCTCGTGATCCTCGTCCTCCCCGAAGGGCACCCAATCCTCTCGCGCGAGCTCGTCTATACCGCCCTCACGCGCCACCAGGATCGCGTTGTCGTCATGCACCAGGGACCGCGCTCACTCCTCAAGGACTTCGCCGCCCCCCATCGCTCGGAGACGGCCCGACGCATGACCAACCTCCTGCAGCCATGCCGGATGCTGGAGTTTCCCCAGCCCAAGGGCAGCCTCTTCCTGCAAGAGGGCCTGGTCCACCGCACCAGCACGGGGGTGGCGGTGCGCTCGAAGTCGGAGCTTCTGGTCTACGAGGCCCTGCGCCGGGCGGGCTTCGAGCCCGATTACGAACGCCCGCTGACCCTCGCCGGTGTCACCCGCTATCCCGACTTCACCATCGCCGACGAGATCTCGGGGCGCCTCGTCTATTGGGAGCACCTCGGGATGCTGGAGCGCGAGGATTATCGCCGCGGTTGGGAATGCAAGCTCGAGTGGTACCGGGCCAACAGCATCCTGCCCGCCGTGGAGGGCGGAGGTGAGAACGGCATGCTGGTGACCAGCCAGGAATCCAGCACCGCGGGATTCGATCTTGCCCGGATCGACGAACAGATCCGCAAGTATCTTCAATGATCCCGTGCACCCGCAGAGGGCGAGAAATAGGTCGCAGCAGAGCATGAACAAGATTGAAGCCAATGATCCGATCGCCCGCACCGCCGACACCGTCGCGGAGAACATCGAGCAACTCCGGGTGCTTTTCCCCGAGTTGATCACCGAGGGGCCGGACGGTACCGCAGTGAACGTCGACGTGCTCAAGGCCCTGGTCGGGGACCAGGGCTTGACGGATTGCGACGAGAAATATGGCCTTAACTGGCACGGTAAGCGCCGGGCCCGCCAGCTGGCGCTGACTCCCAGCACCGGCACCCTGCGCCCATGTCCCGGGGAAAGTCTGGACTGGGACACGACCCGGAATCTGATGATCGAGGGTGACAACCTGGAAGTGTTGAAGCTTCTGCAGAAGAGCTATGCGGGCAAGGTCAAGCTGATTTACATCGACCCGCCTTATAACACTGGCAAGGATTTTGTCTATCCGGACAATTTGCAGGACAACATCAGGAACTATCTGGAACTGACCGGGCAGGTTGAGGGTAGTGCCAAGATTTCGAGCAACACAGAAGCTGGCGGCCGATTCCATACTGCCTGGTTGTCCATGATGTACCCCCGCATTAAGTTGGGACGCAATTTGCTGCGCGAGGACGGCATTATCCTCGTGTCAATTGACGATGTTGAGCTTAATAATTCGCATGCGCTATTAAACGAGGTTTTTGGTGAGGAAAACTTTGTCGCCTGCCTGGTCTGGGAGAAGGGGCGAAAAAATGATGCCCGGCTTTTTTCAGTTGGGCATGAATACATATTGATATACGCCAGGTCATCGGCGTGTCTTAAGGAGGCAAAATCTGTCTGGCGTGAGGAAAAACCCGGCGCCAGAGATATCTGGGATCAGTATCTTATTTACCGCGCCAGGCATGGGAATGATGACCGTAAAATTGAGTCGGATTTACAGGCATGGTATTCGTCGCTTGATAAAAAACATCCCGCAAAAAAATGGAGCAGATATAAGCGTGTGGATGCAAATGGTCCGTGGCGTGACCGTGATATTTCCTGGCCGGGCGGGGGAGGTCCACGTTACGATGTCCCCCATCCTAAAACAGGGATTCCATGTAAAGTACCAGAGAGTGGATGGAGATATGCACACCCGGAAGAAATGCAAAGGCAAATCAGGCTGGGACTGGTCGAATTCCGTGAGGACCATACTGAACCGCCATTCAGGAAGGCTCATATTCGACCCTTGCCTGCCGAGTTAGATGCTGAAGAGCTGGAGGAGCTTGCCAGCACGTATTCTGAAGATGAAAGTTCAATCGCCCCTGAAGAGGAAGAGGAGACAGAAGAAGAGTTTGCTACCCAGGTTAGGGGTAGTTATTTTTACAAACAATCACAGGTGGCTGTAAAGTATCTTCGTAAATTATTCGGATCAAAAGTATTCAATAATCCCAAGGATCATGTTGAGCTGGCCAGGCTGATTGATTATGTAACGGCAAATGACAAGGAAGCCATAATAGTGGATTATTTTGCCGGAAGTGGCAGTTCCGGCCATTCGGTGCTGGATTTGAATTCCCGCGATGAGGGTAAAAGGAGATATATTCTTGTTCAATTGCCGGAGCCGCTCGATCACAAGATAAAAGAGCAAAAAATTGCGGCATTATTCTGTGACAGGCTGCACAAGCCCAGAAATATTGCAGAATTGACCAAGGAACGCCTGCGACGGGCCGCTGACATGGTTCAAACCGGCTCCGGGTTATTCAAAGGGGACACGGGGTTCCGCGTTTTCAAGCTCGACACCTCAAACATCCGCGCCTGGAACCCCACCCCGGCCGATCTGGAAACCGACCTGCTGCACCACCTGGATCACCTGGTCCCAGACCGCACCGAAGCGGACATCCTTTACGAGCTGCTCCTCAAGCTGGGGCTTGATCTCTGCGTCCCCATGGAGAAGCGGGCCATCGCGGCCAAGGATGTCCATGCCGTGGGCGGCGGGGTACTGATCGCCTGCCTGGCACCCAGGATCGGCCGCGAGGAGGTGGAGCCTCTGGCTCTGGGCATAGTTGCCTGGCATCAGGAACTGGCCCCCGTCGGGGACAGCACCTGTGTATTCCGCGACAGCGCCTTTGCCGACGATGTCGCCAAGACCAATCTCAGTGCCATCCTGGAGCAGCACGGTATTCAGAACGTGCGCAGTCTCTGACCGTAACCTGGAGCGTAATGCCATGCCCATCCCCGATAAAGACCAGATCAGACGGGTGACCGAGGAACTGAACGTTCTTGAAGGTGTGATCGACTATGCCGACCAGATGATCAACCAGCAACAGCAGTACCAGTACAAGTCCCTGCGCCGGCATGCCTACGGCAAGACGGTGGTGATCGAGACCGAGAAAAAGGGTGTGCAGACCTTCCGCCTCAGCTCCACGCCGGTCGTGTACCCCGATTTTGCCTCCGGTTATGCCACGCCCCATTCCCCCGTCGGGCGACTTTGCAGCGTGCTGAAACCGGGCGATGAGGACGAGACCCGCATCTGGGGCGAGTACCGTGTCCTGGAAGTGCGGCTGTTCGACCGCTTCGATGGCCCTCAGTTTGAGCCGAATGTCAAAAACTTCCTGCGGATGGGTGTGGACGGCGACTCTGGCAGGGCCCAGGTCGCCAATCTGCGTTCCTTCCTGGCCGGAGTCAGGGAACCCGTGCAACCGGCGCCGCTGCCGGAGGCGAAGCCGGCCACCCCGGTCATCAGGGAGCAGGTCCCGGTAACGGAACCGCCTCCCCCCGCCCCGCTCCTGCCGGTCGATACCCTGCTGGTGGTGGATGAGGAGCCCTTCATCACGGCAATCACCCTGGAGATCGAACCGGAGGAGGAGGCCGGCACGATCCCGGAACGCCGTACGGAGGAGTATTACGGGCTCAGCGAGACGTTTTACGTCAACCGCACCCGTGACCAGGACGCGGTCATCTCCCGTTCCCCCCTCGGGCCGATGTTCGTGGAAGGTGTCGCGGGTTCCGGCAAGACCTCCGCGGCCCTTGGCCGCACCAAGATGCTGGCCGACTTCAATGCCAACAGCCTGGTCACGGAGGCTGAGTTCCGCGACCAGGCGGGTGACAAGCTGGAATGGTGGTCAGGCCAGTATGCCGGTCAGTTCAGCCAGGAGAGTTGCGTCGGTTTTGTCCGTACCGGTGAGCTGATCCAGTATCTCAGGGAAACCTGCCGGCGGCTGGAATTACCCCACCTGCCGGTGCTGGAGTATCCCGAACTCCGCAGTCGTTTGCGCCAGCACCGCAAGGTGGACCGCACCCGGGGGGGCACCGGCCGCTGGGGCGGTCTCGACGGGCCCCGCCGCACCCGGCCCGACACCACCATGGCCTGGCTGAGAGCCGCCGATCAGGTCCTCGCCAGCCATTGGTCCCGGACCCTGGTGACGGACCTGCCCACCGCCGGTGAGGTGGCCGGGGCGTTCGAGCCCGGGCACCAAACCATCGCCTTGCCGGTAGCAGGCCTGGCCATCCAGCGGTTGCGGGCGGAGATGGACCGCCTGGCGGCGGAGCTGAGCCGCGGGGGGGCCGGGGGTGGCTTTGCCCTTGACCGCCTGGCGCGCCGGATCCAGGAAAAGATCCGGCTGGTCAGCCAGGAGGTCCTTGGCCGGGACACGCTCTGGGTCAGGATTGGCGCGCAGACCTGGAGCGCCCACCGGGAAAGGGACATGGCGGAACAGCTGGTGGCGGCCAGGGTCCCCCTCTACCTGGGAAACTCGGCCCGTCTGGTGTTCACCGGCAGGGACGGGCCGGTGGATGAGGCCCTTGTTCTGCTGTCGGAAAGGGGGGAACCCCTGGTCTGGAACGAGGCGACCCGCACCCTGCTGTCACAAGGCCAGGTCCGGGTGCGTGACGCAGCCGGGCTCACCCTGCCCGCCCGGGCGGCGGATGTCGAGGATCTGTACCTGCGTCTTCTGCCGGAGGCCACCGACCGGCTTTATATCCTGGGCGAGGGGCAAAAGCTGCAGAGACTGCGCCTGGAGCGGGGGTGGGGCAAGGCGCGGCTGAACCTGGTGCCCGGGCCGGCGGGGGGCAATGCCGATGAGGCCATGGAGGACGTCGACGACCTGCCCATGCCGGCCGGCGAGGCGGCCCAGGGGCAGAGCACCGTTGACCGCGTTTTCAGCAAACTCGCGACCCGTAACCTGCTCGTGCCTCTGTCCTATCTGGCGGATGCCTATGCCGCCGCGCTGGCGGACCAGCCGTCACGGTTTCCTGACCCTGGGCTGGCCGGGCGGATCGCGGAGCAGCTGGCGCGACGCAAACTGGCCGAGGAGGATCAGGACCTTCTGTTGTGCCTGGCTCATCTTATCGGCCGGGGCTTCACCGGAAATCCCCGGGGGCTGAGCGAACCGGACTACTATCAGGCGGTATTCGTCGACGAGGTACAGGACTTCACCGAGCAGCAGGTGTACCTGATGGTGGAGCAGGCAAGGCCGGAGTACCGGGCCATCACCGTGGTGGGCGATATTGCCCAGAAACTGCATAACGGCCATGTGATCGACATCCCCGCCTGTTTCCCGGAGCGGGCCGTGCCCCGGGTTCGGCTGACGGAGAATCTCCGCCAGCTGGATGCCCCGGGCCTGGCCTGGTTCAGTGCCTGCTACCGGGCACAGTTACAGGACGGGCTCACGGGTCACGAACCCGGACCTGAACTCCGCGCCCGCCTGCTGGAGAATGCCGACTGCCTGCGGGGTCCGGAGCTGAGCCTTATCGGAGATGAGCAGGAGGCGGTGGCCAGAGTGACAGAGATCCTGCAGAAGGTGCCGGCCAGCCAGACCGCTGCCGTGATCCTCAACGACCCCGAGGTGGCCGCAAGCTTCCACGACCGCTGCCGGGCCGGCCTGACGGCCCGGATGGTGGATGCGGAGCTGTCACAGAAGATCGACCTGTCGCGGCGTCACATCCGGCACTTCACCTCGGTGACCCACGCCAAGGGCCTGGAGTTTGATGTCGTCATCGTGCCTTATCTGGAGTCCTACGCGCTGGATGATCCCACCCATGTCAACCGCCTGTATGTGGCCCTGACGCGGTCGCGGCGCCGGCTGGTGCTCCTGAGCCAGCGTTCATGTCCCACCCCGATCTTTGACATGGTCTGGGAACGCTACAAGAACACGCTCGCCGGGCTGCGCTGAGGCGCGGGGCGGGGATGGAACCGGCGGCAAGGCCAGACAGTGACCCTGACCGTGAGATCTGCCGACCTGGCAGGTCAAAAGACCCTAACCCTTCTGAATCAATCTCACCGGGTGGCCCATGAAGCTGCATTTTGAGCCTGATCTGGACTTCCAGCTCCAGGCCATCGAGGCGGTGTGCGACCTGTTCCGCGGCCAGGAGATCTGCCAGACGGAGTTCACGGTAAGCCTGCCGCGGGCGCCGGCTACGCCCGCGGACGACCTTTTCCCGGGCACCCTGCCCCAGCAACTGGGCCTGGGGCTCAATGAGGCAGGGCTGGGGGTCGGCAACCGCCTGACCCTGCTCGACGATGAGCTGCGCGACAACCTCCAGTCGGTCCAGTTGCGCGGCGGGCTGGTGCCTACGGAACGGCTTGCCTCGGGTGACTTCACGGTTGAGATGGAAACCGGTACCGGCAAGACCTACGTCTATCTGCGCACCCTCTTCGAACTGAACAAGCGTTACGGTTTCACCAAGTTTGTCATCGTCGTGCCCTCGGTGGCCATCAAGGAGGGGGTCTACAAGACGCTGCAGATCACCCGGGACCACTTCCGGGGGCTCTATGCCGGCGTGCCCTTCGATTATTTCCTTTACGACTCGGCCAAACTGGGCCAGGTGCGCAATTTTGCCACCAGCCCGCAGATCCAGATCATGGTCGTCACCGTGGGAGCCATCAACAAGAAGGATGTCAACAACCTGTACAAGGACAGCGAGAAGACCGGCGGCGAGAAGCCCATCGATCTGATCCGGGCCACCCGGCCGGTGCTCATCGTCGACGAGCCCCAGAGCGTCGATGGCGGCCTGTCCGGCAAGGGCAAGGAGGCCCTGGATGCCATGAACCCCCTCTGCACCCTGCGCTATTCGGCGACCCATGCTGACAAGCATCACATGGTGTACCGGCTGGATGCGGTGGACGCCTACACCCGGAAGCTGGTCAAGCAGATCGAGGTCGCCTCGGCCACGGTGGAGGATGCCCATAACCGGCCTTATGTCCGGCTGCTGGCGGTGGCCAGCCGCCGCAACGTCATCAGCGCCAGGGTCGAACTGGATGTCGCCTCCGGTCAGGGGGTCCGGCGCCGGGAAGTGGTCGTCCAGGATGGTGACGATCTGGAGCAGACCACGCAGCGTGCCCTCTACCATGACTGCCGGATCGGGGAGATCCGCGTGCAGGTCGGCAACCGCTTCATGGAGCTGCGGATACCGGGTGGGGAGGTGCAGCTGAGGGAGGGCGAGGCCTGGGGCGATGTGGACCCCCTGGCCGTGCAGCGGGAGATGATCCGCCGCACCATCCGCATCCACCTGGATAAGGAGCTGCGGCTGCGCCCCGCCGGCATCAAGGTCCTGAGCCTGTTCTTTATCGATGCCGTGGACCGTTACCGGCAGTACGATCAGGAGGGCAATCCGGTCAAGGGGGTCTATGCCCGGATGTTTGAGGAGGAGTACCGGCGGGCCGCGAGGCTGCCTGATTACCAGAGTCTGTTTGGGGAGGTGGACCTGACCCGGGAGGCCGCCGCGGTTCACGAGGGGTATTTTTCGATCGACAGGAAAAAGGTCAGGGGCAGGACCGTCGAGGTCCTGAAGGACACCCGGGGCGATACCCAGGCCGACATTGACACCTACAACCTGATCATGCGCGACAAGGAACGGTTGCTGAGCCTGGATACGCCGCTCAGGTTCATCTTTTCCCACTCGGCCCTGCGGGAAGGCTGGGATAACCCCAATGTCTTCCAGATCTGCACCCTGCGGGATATCCAGACCCTCCGGGAGCGCCGTCAGACCATCGGACGCGGATTGCGGCTTTGTGTCAATCAGACCGGCCTGCGGGTCCGCGAGGCCGGCATCAATATCCTGACCGTGGTGGCCACCGAGAGCTACCAGTCCTTCGCGGATAACCTGCAGAAAGAGATCGAGGTGGATACGGGCTTCCGCTTCGGGGTGGTGGCGCCGGATCAGTTCGCCCCGATTCCGGTCCTGGCGGCTGACGGCCGGCAGGTCCCCCTGGGCCGGGAGCGCTCCGCGGCGCTGCACCGGCATCTGATTGAGCATGGTCTGCTCGATGGCCAGGGTAAGGTCACGGACACGCTGCGCAGGGCCCTGAAGGAGGGGACGCTGGCCGTCCCCGAGCCCTTTGTGCCGCATATCGAGGCAATCACCACGATTCTGCATAAGCTCGCCGGCCGGCTGGAGATCAAGGACCACGCCCGACGGCAGCCCGTGCCGGTGCGCAAGGAGGTCTATCTTGATCCTGAGTTCAAAGCCCTCTGGGACCGGATCAAGCACAAGTCGACTTACCGGGTGCAGTTCGACAACGAGAAGCTGATCCGGGACGGTATCAGCGCTGTGCGGGAGGCACCGGCCATCGCCAGGGCCCGGCTCCACTGGCGGCGGGCCGGGATCGCCATTGGCCAGGGAGGGGTTGAGGCCCGGGAATGCGAAGGGGCGGCGACGGTGGTCCTGAACGAGACGAACATCGAGTTACCTGACCTGTTGACGGCCCTGCAGGACCGTACCCAGCTTACCCGGCGCTCAATCCACCGCATCCTTACTGAGAGCGGGCGCCTGGGTGATTTCCCTCGCAACCCGCAGCAGTTCATCGAGCTGACCGCGGAGGCGATCAACCGCTGCAAGCGCCTGGCCCTGGTCGATGGCATCCGGTACCAGCGGCTGGGGGATGCCCATTTTTATGCCCAGGAGCTGTTTGAGCAGGTCGAGCTCATGGGCTACCTCGACAATATGTACCGGGATGCCAGGAAGTCGGTTTACCAGCACGTCGTCTACGATTCCGACACCGAGTCCGTGTTTGCCGACCAGCTGGAGAAGAACAGCGCTGTGAAGCTGTATGCCAAGCTGCCGGGCTGGTTCAGGGTCCCGACCCCGTTGGGGACCTACAATCCGGACTGGGCGGTGGTCCTCCAGTTCGATGATGAGGAGCGGCTGTATCTGGTGGTGGAGACCAAGTCCAGCCTGTTCGCGGATGACCTGCGTCATAAAGAGCGGGCCAAGATCCTGTGTGGCAAGGCCCACTTCGGGGCATTGAAGACGGGGGAGGCACCAGCCGGCTACCTGGTGACCAATTCCCTGGATGAGGTGATGAGGCAATGTACCCCGGCGGCGCAACAGGCTGATCAGCCGTGAGTCACCACTGGCAAACCGGCTTGCCGGGGATGAGCCGCGGGGTGGACCCGCGGTGGACAGCCGGGTGCATGGCCTCCCGGAGCCGACCGGATGCCAGGACCACCCGGACCGCCGGGAGCCTGTCAGTGGCGGTCAGACCGTGACCTCGACCACCCCGCCCGAGACACTGAAGTGGATCAGGGTCCCCAGCACCGGCTTGCCACTCAGGTCCTCCAGGGCCTCGGCATAGGCGGCCAACTGGCCGCTGTGCCGGGTTGCCACCTGTAGCCAGTCGGCCTTGGGCTGGGGGTTGGACTTGTGGTCCACGATGACCCAGCCGTCCGGCCGTTCCAGGGCCAGGTCGATCTGGCCGTTT
>SACH01000353.1 GCA_009928645.1 Gammaproteobacteria bacterium
ACCGAGGTCATGGTCGGCGCCCAGGCCTCCCAGGAGCAGTACGACAAGATCCTGGACTACATCAAGATTGGCCGGGAGGAGGGCGCCAAGGTGCTGATCGGCGGCGAGGCCGAGGCCCTGAGCGGTGAGCTGGGCAAGGGCTATTACATCCAGCCGACCCTGCTCAAGGGCACCAACGACATGCGCGTCTTCCAGGAGGAGATTTTCGGCCCCGTGGTCTCGGTGACCACCTTCAAGGACGAGGCCGAGGCGGTGGCCATCGCCAACGACACCGAGTTCGGCCTGGGCGCCGGCGTCTGGACCCGCGACATGAACCTGGCCTATCGCATGGGCCGCGCCATCCAGGCTGGGCGCGTCTGGACCAACTGCTACCACCACTATCCGGCCCATGCCGCCTTCGGCGGCTACAAGAAGTCCGGTGTTGGCCGTGAGACCCACAAGATGATGCTCGGTCACTACCAGCAGACCAAGAACCTGCTGGTGAGCTACGACGTCAATCCGCTCGGCTTCTTCTAACCGCCCGTCGTGAGGTTATCCGCCAGGGTCAGCCGTTACAGCGGCGGCTGGCCCAGGCGGCGTTCACTGTCCAATGCCCAGGCGGCCGAGGCGCTGGGGATGACCCGCCGCAGCATCATCAGCTATCGCACTGGCAGCCGGCCGATCCCCAAGACGGTATGGCTGGCGTGTCTGGGCTTGAGCTGTTCGCAAGGGCATCCAGGAGATCATGGGGGCCCAGGCCCGCCAGGGACGCCAGTCTAAATTATCCTTGAAAATCGAAACATCAACTTCCGATTTTCAAGGAAAAATCGGCAAGGGGCCTGGTTCTGGGTACGTCGGCCCATTTGCTTCCCCCTGGCGATTTATCAACAATAGCCGCCTTGTTTAGCGAGGTGTCGGGCGATGCGCGAGACGGACGAGGTTGGCGAGATGGACGGGGTGGGCGAACGGGGGCAGATGGCGGCCATGATCGCGGCCATCGACCGCTCCAACGCCATCATCGAATTCACGGCGGCGGGGGAGATCCTCAAGGCCAACGATCGGTTCCTGCATTGCCTGGGCTATCGCCGCGACGAGCTGCTTGGCAAGCACCATCGCCTCCTCGTCGACCCGGCCTTTGCCGCCTCCCCGGCCTACGACGCCTTCTGGGATCAACTGCGCAACGGCGAGTTTGAGTCTGGCGAGTACCTGCGCCTGGGCAAGGACGGGCGCGAGGTCTGGTTGCAGGCCAGCTACAACCCGGTCCTGGGCGTGGACGGCAAGGTCGGGAAGGTCATCAAGCTGGCCACTGACATCACCGCCCGCAAGCAGGCGGCGGCCCTCGATGCCGGCTTTATCGACGCCATCGAGCAGTCGATGGCGGTGATCGAGTTCCAGCTCGACGGCACCATCCTCACCGCCAACGACCTCTTTCTGGAGCGCATGGGCTACAGCCTGGAGGAAATCCAGGGCAAGCATCACCGCCTGTTCGTCAGCGCCGAATTCGCGGCCTCGCCGGAATACCGGCAGTTCTGGTTCGACCTGGCCCAGGGCAAGTTCTACCGCGGCCGCTTCGAGCGCTTCGCCAAGCATGGCAACTCGGTGTGGCTGGAGGCCACCTATTCGCCCATCCTCGACGCCCGCGGCCGCCCGGTGAAGGTGGTCAAGTTCGCCTACGACATCACCGCCAACGTGGCCCAGAGCGAGGCCCTGGAGATCGCCCTGGCCGAGGCCCGCGAGGCGGAGCGCATCCGCAACGAACTGGACCGGGCGGTCCAGGAGATGTCGACACCGGTCACCCCGATCTGGGAAGGCATCCTGCTGCTGCCCCTGGTGGGGGTGCTGGACTCCATGCGCACCTCCGACATCATGAACAAGTCCCTGACCATGATCTCGGAGATGCGGGCCAAGGTCTTCGTCCTCGACATCAGCGGCGTGGCGACCGTGGATACCGCCGTGGCCAATCAGCTCATCAAGATCACCAAGGCGACCCGCCTGATGGGTTGCGAGGCGATCGTCTCCGGCCTGTCGCCAGCCATCGCCCGCACCATCGTCGAGCTGGGGGTCAATGTCGGCGAGATCCGCACCACGGCGACCTTGCGCGATGCCTTCGAGACCGCCCTGCGCATGGTCGGGGAGCTAATCGGTGGCCGCAAGGAGCCCACCGCGCTTTTGTCCCGGGACTGACCCTGGTCCCGGGTCATGACTGACCGCTCCGGCACCGGTCCCAGCCTTGGCGCTGGCCCCATGACCGGTAACCGCACCACCTTCAGTGCCGGTCCCAGCGCTGGCGTGAACACCAGCTTTAGTGCCACCCCCAGCCCCATGTCCAGCAGCGGTACCCGCAGCGGTACCAGCACCAGCGATGCGACGGTGGCCATCACCCGCACCCGGGGGGTGCTGGTGGTGACCATGCAGCCCGATCTCGATGGGGAACGCTTCGACCACCTGCGCGCCACCGCCATGGAGCGGGCCCGCCGCGAACGGGTCGAGACGGTGGTGCTGGATTTTTCCGCCGTCGACGTCCTGAGCCTGGTGGAATTCGAGCGCGCCCGTCACTTTCTCACCGCCATGCGCCTGCTGGGCCACGAGGTGGCGATGGTCAGCCTGGCGCCCAGCGTGGTGCTCTATCTCACCGAGGT
>SACH01000354.1 GCA_009928645.1 Gammaproteobacteria bacterium
ACCAGCGGGCAATAGGCGCGGGTACCCGGCAGGTTATTGCGCACCCGCCAGCGCCGGTCGGGCACTTCCCGTCCCGGGGAAGCGGCCACGACCTTACGACTGTCAATGGCGTCGACATAGGCGCCGCCGACGGTGACGGTCAGGTCCAGTTGCCGTCCCGTGAGGAACTCGTAGAGGAACCCCGCCCGGCGGGCGTATTGGCCGGTAGGTTCGGCGGTGATCCAGTCCGCCACTGCGCCGTCATCAAGCCGCTCGAACAGGCGGGAGAGCAGTTCCAGATGAGGCACCTCGTGCTTGAGGTGAAAGGTCAGATGCCCCCGCCAGGTTGGGGGCGGTCGCATGGCCGCGACGAAGGTTTCCGTGGTAATGCCCTCGGCGATGGTCGTCGAGCACCGTCCCCCCATCCGGCTGATGACCTTGAGGGGCATGACCAGCTCCAGGCCATAGGTGCTGGCCAGCCAGGCCCCGCCAATCCACTCATTCGTCACGTCAGGTTGCTGGACGGGCATTGGGGAAGGTGCGTAAAAGGGTTTGCGTAAAAACGGTCACTGCTGCGCAAAAATGATAACAATTGGCTCCTTGTGCGCAAATTTATTCTTGTCATGCGCCAAGATCAGCGAGTCCGGGGGAAGTTCGCATTGGCAACGGTATGTCAGAATTATACGCAAAGACCCGTCCACATCTTTTCCACTCTCCGTATCATTCCCTCGAAGACTCGCAACCATGTCCTCTTCCACTGCCAGTCTCGCCAGCACGAAAGGTGCCCGGATCAACCAGTCTACCAGTCCTGAGGCCATGGCCCTGATCGATAAGGTTGCCGATCCGCTCGGCACCACGGTTTCCGCTTTCATGGAGCAGCATGCCTACGAAGCGGCTCGCCAAGTCACTGCCGCTGAGGACACTTTGATCCTTTCCCGGCAGGCCTTCGAGGCCTTTGTTGCCGCCTGCGAGAACCCGCCGGAGGCTACTGCTGAGCTGCGCCGTCTCCTAGCCCGATAAATGTCACGCTGTTAGCGAGAATCCGGGGCAGTTTGGGTGAGGGGGCTGCCCTCTCATCGCGAAAATATTTTTTCTCCTTAACCCCATGGCTCCCCTTGCCGCGTTTATAGGGATGTCCCAACCCTCAAAGGAGAGCCATCGTGAAAATCCCCCGTTTGATCCTGCCATTTCCCCTTGCCATACCCCGGTACCGGTCCCTAAATTCCGCCTTCGTCCTCATGCTGGTGCTAGCGCTGTCCATCGCCCAGCTTGCGGGCTGCAACCAGGCACCGGACCCCAAGGCGACCGGGGCCAATCCCCCCGCAACCCAAGCCGGGAAACCAGCCACGGCTGAGCAGCCAGCCGCCGTCGATCAAGCGACGACGGCGGGGCAAGGGATGGCGGAGCAAGGAATTCCGGTGGGGCAGTCAAGCACCACGGAGCAACCAGCCGCCATGGGGCAAACAACCGCTGCTGGTCAACCGAACGCCTCCGGGCAAACAACCGCCACTTCGGTCAAGGAAGCCACCGACGAGGTCGTCGCCGCTGATACCAGGACCAAGCAGCAGTCAGGCGCCCCCATTCCATTAAATGAACACAGCCGCCTGGCTGATTCCAGCCTCCTGGCAAAGCAGGCCGCCGTCGGCGTGGTGGCGGCGACGGCAATCGCCCCCCGGGCGGAATTTGATCGCGCGGTCCTGCCGCCACCCCCGCTCCTGCTGCCCCCCTTAACCCCCGAGGACCGCGAGCGCTACGCCAAGCTCACCGAGAACGGCGTCATGCTGACCCGGGAGCAGCCCGTGTCCACCTTCAGCATCGACGTGGATACCGGCAGTTACGCCAACGTCCGGCGGTTTCTCACCCAGGGCCGGTTGCCCCCCAAGGACGCGGTGCGCACCGAGGAGCTGATCAACTACTTCGATTATGCCTATCCCCAGCCCCGTGACCGCGCCCAGCCGCTGGCCCTGACCACGGAACTCGCCCCCACGCCCTGGAACCCCCATACCCATCTGTTGCTCGTCGGCCTGCAGGGCTATGCCCCGGCACAACGGCCGGCGGCCAACCTGGTCTTCCTCATCGACGTGTCCGGCTCCATGGATCAGCCGAACAAGCTGCCCTTGCTGATCTCCGCCTTCAAGCTGCTGGCCGGGCAACTGGAGGCCCGTGACCGCGTCAGCCTGGTGACCTATGCCGGCAACGCCGGGGTGGTGCTGGACCCCACCGCCGGGGATCAGCGCGCCAAGATCCTGGGCGCCCTGGAGCACCTGCGGGCAGGCGGCTCCACCCATGGGTCCGCCGGCATCGAGACCGCCTATCGCCTGGCCGAGCAGGCCCGTCTGCCGGAGGGCATCAACCGCGTCATCCTCGCCACCGACGGCGACTTTAACGTCGGCACGGTCAACCATGAGGCCCTGATCCAGCTCATCGAGCAGCAGCGGGCCAAGGGCATCAGCCTCACCACCCTGGGCTTCGGCGGCGGCAACTACAACGACCAGCTCATGGAGCAACTGGCGGACAAGGGCAACGGGAACTATGCCTACATCGACACCCTGCAGGAGGCGCGCAAGGTGCTGGTGGATGAACTGGCCTCGACCCTGGAGACCATCGCCGGGGACGTCAAGGTGCAGATCGAGTTCAAC
>SACH01000355.1 GCA_009928645.1 Gammaproteobacteria bacterium
CGCTAAACGATAAAGGCACTGGCATAACTCAACGGCACCCACAGCCCACATCACCCCTTACCAACCCACCGCTCATCCCCACTGAAAACGCCATGCCCAGACTGACCCCCTTGCAATGGTCCCTGTTCGCCGTCCTGCTGCTCTTTTACGGCTTCACCGTCTTCGCCTTGACCCGGGATTATTATCTGCGCCACCCGCCCCGCCCCCTGGCAGCCAGCCAGACGGCCGGACAGGGGGCGCCACCGCCCCCCTCCTCCCAGCCCACCTTCATCCAGCGTGAGGTGGCCGGCATGGGCGAACCGGCCGTCCCCCTGACCAGCCAGGATCCAGAACAGCTCAACGATGCCGGGGACCAGCTCTTCGGCCAGAAGCGCTACACCGAGGCCATCCCCTACTACCGCCGAGCCCTGGAGCTCGACCCCGCCGCCGTGGACGCCAGCAACGACCTGGGCCTGGCCCTGTACTACAGCGGTCAATCCGCTGTGGCCTTGGAGATCCTGCGTACCGGCGCCGAGCGGGCCCCGGATTTCCAGCGCATTTGGCTGACCCTGGGCTTCGTCAGCGCTGGGGCCGGGGATCAGGCCGGCGCCCGGGCCGCCTTGGATAAGGCCCGGGCCCTGGGGCCAGACAATGCCATCGGCCAGGAGGCGAAACGGCAGCTCGACCGCTTGAGCGGTGGTTGAGTAGAAAAAGCTCGACGGCCTGAGCAGTGGCAGAGTGGAAAAAATTCGACGGTCGGAGCGGCGGTTAAGGTGAAAAAGCTCGACCGCCTGAACGGCAGTCAACTGGGAAGAAATAGGCTCCCTCCTCGCTGCACCCTCAGCCCCGGCTGGCCTAGCGCTTGAGCGCCAAGGCTACGGTGTAATGGGCGCCCTGCTTGAGTTTATCGTAGTTGCCGAAGACCTCGTTGAGATTGCGCTTCATGAACTCGCGCAGGCCGTTGATAGTCACCACGTAGAGCCGGCCGCCGGGTTTGAGCCGCTGGCGGGCGTCGTGGAGGTAGAGGCTTAGGGCCTCCTTGCCGACCTTGGCGGGGATGTTGCTGGCGATGAGGTCGAAGCGCCAGGCCGGGTCGATATGCCGAAAGCCATCACTCAACTGAGCACTGGCGTTGGCCAAGCGATTGAGCCGGGCGTTGAGGTTGCTGAACTCGACGGCGACGAAGTCCTTGTCCACCATCAGGGTCTGTCCGTCGGGGGCGCGGGCCGCCATAGCCAGGCCAATGGGGCCATAGCCGCAGCCGAGATCCAGACAGTCGTCCGCCGATTCCACCTCGATCAGCTCCACTAGCAGTCGGGTGCCCTCGTCGATCTCGCGCGGGGAAAAGAGCCCCCAGGTACTATGGAAAACGTAGGGGCGGCCGACGAGTAAGGTCTCGAAGACGATATCCTGGCGCAATTGGTCGAGTTGTTGGCGGGTCAGCATGGTTTTTCCTTGAAAGTCCTTCGGCTATTCTCGCAGAAAACTCACCTCTGCCGGCCCTCTGGCCGCGACCTGACGCCATGAATGATCCTGCGGGTCGGCTCCAGATCCATCTCCACCGTCAGCCGGAAGGGCTGGCGGTCACCATCCATTCTTCACGCCTGACCGGCGCCAGTCGGGTCTTCATCGGTAAGGACCTGACGACGACGGTCAGAACCCTGCCCAGCCTCTTCAGCGTCTGCGCCACGGCCCAGGCCGTTGCCTGTGTTACAGCCGGGGAGGCGGCCCTGGGAATCCGCCCGCATCCTCGCGCCCTGGCGGCACGCCTGCTGCTGGTGGACCTGGAGACGATGCGGGAGCACCTGTGGCGATTGCTGCTGGACTGGCCCCGATTCCTGGGTGCAGGCCCGCGGGGGGCAGCGATGGCCCAGGTCATGGGCACCTGCGACCAGGTGCGTCGCGCCCTGGCGGCCAACGGCGATCCCCTGCTGCCCGGGGCCGCGGATCTCCAGCCCGATGCGGCTGCCGCCGCTGGGGCCCTGATGGCCTTGACGGCGATCACCGTCCGGGAGGTACTGGGGCAGCCCCCCGGCGACTGGCTCGCCACCACCACGAATCACCAAGCCCTGCGCCACTGGGCCCGGACCAGCGACACCCCGGCCACACGGCTCATTGACCTGGTCAATTGCCAGGGCTGGGCCGGATTAGGTCGGTCACCGGTGGTGGTCCTGCCACCCCTGACCTTGGCCGAACTGGACGCCCGCCTCAGCGGACCGGGGGCGGAGGCCTTCATCGCCGCCCCCCTCTGGGAAGGTGCCGCGGCGGAGTCCACCCCTTTCGCTCGCCAGCTCAACCAGCCCCTGGTGGCCGATCTGGACCGGGAACTCGGCAATGGCCTGCTGCCGCGCCTGGCCGCCCAACTGGTGGAACTAGCTGCGCTGTTGGTCGAACTCCCCCGGCGGCTTGCCGCCCTGGCAAACGGCGCTCACCCGGACGCTCCCCCCGACGATCACCCCCGCTATCCCCCTGATGATCATCCTGACAATCGCCCTGACGATTACCCTGACAATCCCTGCGACGATCCCGTCCTAGGCGCAGCCATCCAATCCCATGCAGGCTGGCGGGATCTTCTCGCCGAGGGTCGCATGCCAGCGGGAACCGGTCTGGCCCAGGTCCAGGCCGCCCGCGG
>SACH01000356.1 GCA_009928645.1 Gammaproteobacteria bacterium
CGCCCGGAGGCCATCAAAATGGCCCCGGTCATTCAGGCCCTCGCCGAGGACCCGGCCTTTTCCTCCCGGGTGCTGGCCACCGCGCAACACCGGCACCTGCTCGACCAGGTCCTAGCTATCTTTGGCATCCAGCCGGACCTGGACCTGGACATCATGCGCCCCAACCAGGACCTGACCACCCTGACCGCCCGCCTGCTGCCGGCCTTGGACCAGGCCCTGGCACAGGAAGCACCGGACCTGGTCCTGATCCAGGGCGACACCACCACCGTTCTGACCGCGGCCTTGGCCTGTTTCTACCGCCGGATTCCTTTCGGCCACGTGGAAGCCGGGCTGCGCACCGGCGACCTGGATAACCCCTTCCCCGAGGAGATGAACCGCCGCGTCGCCGGGTGCCTGGCCCGCTGGCATTTCGTGCCGACCGACAGCGCCCGCCAAAACCTGCTGCGGGAAGCTATTGATTCAAAATCCATTTATGTTACCGGCAATACCGTTATCGACGCCTTACTCAGCGTGTCCGGTCGCAGGCCCGAGATCGGCCTACCACTGGACCCCGCCAAGCGCCTGATCCTGGTCACTGCCCACCGGCGCGAGAATTTCGGTGCCCCATTCCGGGAGATCTGCCAGGCCCTGTTGCAATTGGCGAAGGCCAATCCCGATGTTCATATCCTCTACCCCGTCCATCCCAACCCCAACATCCAGGGCCCGGCGGCGGAATTACTGGGGGGTCACCCTGCAATCACCCTCTGCCCGCCCCTCGACTACCTGCCCTTCGTCGGCGCCATGCAGCGGGCCTACTTGATCCTCAGCGACTCCGGAGGGGTCCAGGAAGAGGCGCCTGCCCTGGCCAAGCCCGTGCTGGTGCTACGTAACGAAACGGAGCGCCCCGAGGCCGTCGCGGCCGGCGTGGTCAAGCTGGTTGGACCGGATCGCGCCCGCATCGTCGGCGAGGCCCAACGCTTGCTGGATGAGCCCGCCGCCTATCGGGCTATGGCGCGGGGCGTATCGCCCTATGGCGACGGACACGCCACCGCCCGCATCATCGCGGCCCTGAAGGACTGGGCCGATTCTGGTCGTGTCTAGGGTTAAGGTTCCAGCCTTGCCAGCTAATCCCTCATGAGCCAGCCTCTCAGGAGCCTGTCGCCTCAGAGTGCCCGGATCAAGCGGGAACACCTCACCGGCCTGATCCTGGCCGGTGGCCGTGCCCGGCGCATGGGGGGACAGGACAAGGGACTCATCCCCCTCGCTGGTCGGCCCCTCATCGCCTGGGTCATCGCCGCCCTGGCTCCCCAGGTCGGGCGCATCCTCATCAGCGCCAACCGCAACCAGGCGGCTTACGCCGCCTTCGGCCATCCGGTGATCGGTGATGAGGCCGGCGGTACCGAGCTGACCGGCTTTCAGGGTCCTCTGGCGGGCATCGCCGCCGCCATGACCCGAATGGAGACCCCCTGGCTGCTAACCCTGCCCTGCGATGCCCCCCTGGCCCCCACCGATCTGGCCTCCCGGTTGGCGGCGGCCCTCGTTCACGGCCCCGACGGCCTCGGCGGCATGGCCGGCTCCGGCAACCTCGCCGACATCGCTGACATCGCCGGTGCTCCTGGCGATAGGGCCCAAAGTACCACCTCACCAACCAATAACCCACTTCCCAAAAAACCACTTACTAATACCGTCCATAGCACCCCCGCCCGAAGCGACCTCGCCATTGCCTGGGACGGAGCACGGCGGCAACCGGTCCACGCCCTGCTATCCCGGGCCATGCTCCCTGACCTGCTTACCTACCTGGCCGCCGGCGAGCGCCGCCTGGAGACCTGGCAGGCCCGTCACCGTCCCACCATTGCCGACTTCAGCGATTGCCCCGAGGCCTTCCTCAACCTCAACTCCCCGGAGGATATCCACCGCCTGGAGCCCCTCCTCCCCGCCATACCTGCTTGCTCCACAGTGGCTTTCCAGGGCATTGCCGCAACCCAAAGGTAAAGCGCCCACAAGAGGCCACCCCTGGGAGTGCTTGGCATTTGAACCCCCGGGGAAACCCATCTCGCCTTGCTCTCATCTATCCCGCTCTCCGCAACCAAAGCCGTCCACACCCCACCATTCGCGTTAGCGTGCCTCTGCGCTTTTCATACTTCCTGCACCCTCACCGCCGATAATGGCGCCATGGTCAGTCTCTCCATCCGCACCAAGCTCTTCCTCACCCTGCTCACCGCCGGCTCCCTAGCGGTGGCAGGGATGCACGCCTTCATGAGTTGGTCCTTCAACAACGGCCTGGTGGAATTTGCCGAGATCCGCCAGCAAGAGCGGCTGGAACAGATCGCCGAGCGCCTGGTGGAGCGTTATAAAGCCGATAGCGGCTGGCAGCAGATTGCCGCGGACAAGGGCATCTGGATCGGCATCCTCACCGACTACGCCCGGACGCCCCCCTATCCCGGGCAAGGCCCCCAGACCCGGGGCATGATGGACGCCCTGATGGGCCGTCCCAGCGCTGATGGGGCCAGCGGTCCAGGACGCATGGATAGCATGAGCGGCATGGGCGGTATGGGTTGGGGCTGGGGCCGGATGATGGGCGGTCCCCGTCACGGCCCCGACGGCTCCCGGGGCGCGGCCCCGGAGGTT
>SACH01000357.1 GCA_009928645.1 Gammaproteobacteria bacterium
ATGGTGTCGCGGCTGGCAATGGTGATCGGCCGCACTTCCCGGCGCCCCAGGCTGGCGGCATAGACCCCCACCGGGGCCGCGGGCCAGACGTGGCGCAGTTTGGCCTCCGCCTGGCTGATCAGCTCCTGGCGATGGGCGAGGATCAGCACCGACACCCCGGGATACTCGGCCAGCAGGCGCTTGATCAGGGCACAGAAGATGATGGTCTTGCCCGCCGCGGTCGGCAGGCACACCAGCGGGTCCTCGCCTTGACGCCCCGCCGCCCACCAGGCGAACAGGGCATCAATTGCGGCCTGTTGGTAGGGCCGCAGGTCCATCAACGTTCCCAGGGCCGCTTACTGGCACCACCGGCGGCCGGCTGCGCCTGGGGCGGTGGCATGTGCGCCGCCTGGGGCGGCGTGGGCGGCACAGCGGCCGCCGCGGGGGCGGGCGCCTGGGTATGGACCGGGGCGGCGTGAGCTGGCGCCACAGCGCCCGGCAGGGGCTTGTAAGCGCGGATGCGGTTGCTGTCCTGGTACTGCCCGGTCTTGTCCTTGTCGACCTTGACCACGCCGATGAACTCCCGCCCTTCCAGGTCGTGGAGCATGCCCATCGTCAGGCGCTCATTGCCGGTGTAGCCGCAGGCCATCACCCAGGCCTTCAGATCGCGTTGCGCGATCTGCACCACGGTCGGGTTGGTGTGCCCGACGTTGTACTGCTCGAAGATGCGTCGGTTGTCGTGGGTCCCGCCCAGGATCTGGTACTGGACCTTGATCATCCGGTTGCCGGCCTTGGAGTAGGTAGCCTCGGCGCCTACCGACTGCATCACATACTCGCCCGGCGGGACGGGCTCAAACGGGGCGGCCTCCTCAACAGAAGACAGGTCGATGTCCAGGTCGTCGGTGGCTTGGTTGGGGTCAGTGTAGTTGTAGTAGCTCATGGTCAGATCGCTCTTAGGGTTGCGTGGAAGTGTTGGCCGCGTCGTGATGGGCTGACCAGAAGAGTCCCCAGTCCAGCTCCATGCGGTCGGGGATGTTGAACCGGCGCTTGGCGTCAAACGCCGCCGAGCGCTGGGTGAAGAGCAGGCGCTTGCCGTAACTGCGGCCCTTGGCCTTGCCCTCGATACCGGGCAGGGGCTTGCCCTTGGAATCGGTGGGGGTCTCGACGCGGGTGTCCCAATTGGCGAACAGGACGTAATCGGCCCATTCGCGGAATAAGGGATCGGCGCGTTTGTCGAGCTTGAGCGAGTAGCGGTCATAGCTCTCATGCTCGGGATCGTTGAAAGCCTTGATCTGGGCATGGGCAACGACAATGATGTTCATGCCCTTGGCGTAGAGGGCATCCAAGGCCCGTAGCAATTGGCTGAACTTCTCCTGGGAATAAACCCAACCCTTGCCGTAGGGGATGCTCTCAATCGACGCCACGCGGTTTTCGATGCACACCGCATCGCGGGCGATCTGTTCCGCCCAATCGGCGGAATCAATCACCAGGGTCTTGAACTCATGCGGCTGGTCATAGAGGACGCCAATCGCCTCCATGATGTCGTTCCAGCTCTCCGGCATGGGGAATCGCGTCACGTCCAGGTGAGCGGTGCCATCCTCGGCGGCAAGGAAGATCGGCGCCGGGGCACAGGCGGCGAAGCTGGATTTGCCAATGCCGTCCACCCCGTAGATGACAATGCGCAGCGGGCGCTGCTGGCGGCCCGTCACCAGATTGCTCAGGCTCATGCGCGAAGTGTTCATGCCGCCTCCTTGAGCAATTCCACCTTGACGGCGGGCTTGGCCGGCTTGGTGACAATCGCCGGCAGGATGCGGCCATAGATGTCCGGGTGATCGTGGGCCAAAGCCTTGAGGCCGGAAACACTGATCTCCGGCTTCATGCGAATCACGGTGTCCATCACCTCGGCGCCTTCGCGGGCGATCAGCCCCAGACCATTGGGGACCAGGCTGCGGATCATTGCGGCGGTAGTGGTGATCTTGAAAAAGCCGGTCTTGGCGGTTTGACTGCCTTCGTCCTTCAGTCCGACGAGTTCAATCAGTTTGGTTTCACAGTCCAGGCGATAGGCGCGGGCTTCGTCCTCGCGGCGTTTGGCTTCCAACAGTTCCCAGGCGGCCTGGTCTTTCGGGGTCGGTGCGGGTTGGGTCATGTCAGCTCTCGGGTTTGGTCAGTGGTTGCCGGTTGGCGTGGTTGAAGAGTCGGGTGGCCCAGTGATCAAGCCTGCTGGCAAGCTGGCGGGCCTCTTCGGCGTTCAAGTGATAAAAGTCATCGTCAGTTAAACCGTGATCAGCGATGTAGCGCAGTTGAGTGAGGATGAACGGCTGGTGGGTCGCGCTCATTTCCAGTTCACCGGGATTGGGCTTTGCCAGGCCTTGGCCAGGATGCGCCGCCGTTCCTCGGCGCTGAGGCGTGATGGCAGGCTGGCGATGATGACGGGCCGCTGGTTATGCGCGTGGGCGGCCCAGATCCGGCAGCCGGCGGTGGCCAGGGTGCCGGCGGTGTCGCTGGTAAGGGTGGAGAGGTATTGTTGGTGATTCACTGTCAGTCTCCGGTGTTGTTAGAGATCAGCGTAGGCGCGATTGCGGTAGTCATAAGCCGCCAGTTCGTACACTTCATC
>SACH01000358.1 GCA_009928645.1 Gammaproteobacteria bacterium
GATCGGGGTGATGGGCTCGTCCTTGATGGCGCCGGCGGTGGCGCTCAGGCTGATGGCGGCGGCGAGGGTAGCGAGCGTGAACTTCGGAAGCGCTGTCATAACATGGTCTCCAAGCGGCAAAGGATACGGCCGACGGTGCCGGCCAGGATTGTGCAGGAGAGGGGTTCTCCCGCGGAAGCGTCGCGCTGGCCCAGAAAAGAGCTCCACCGGCAGGAGGAGAAATGGCCGGTTTGCGGGTGTTGGGAGTTGGGTCCAGCGGGGGGAGAGTAATACAACTATCTGAAAAATTTAATTAGCTGGACGGGTTAGTATTTTGACATATGTCAATAAAAACGCCTGTTTCACCGCAGCCTGATCATGTATGTCCTGGTGACGGCCCTTTACCATCAGCCAGAAGCGATCAACGCGTGGTCGGCCACCCACTCGGGGCGGGGGTGGGCTGCTCAGGTCTTGGCGTGACGATGGTGGCGGGTCACGAGTTGGGTCAGGGCGGTCCGATCTCCGCGGAAGGGTTCTTGGTCGGCCAACTCCCGCTGGCAGATCAAGAGGATCTCACGCATCCAGGGGGGCAGGGTGGGATGTAGGCGGTAGAAAACCCGCTGGGCCTCGCGATGATCGAGGACCAGCCCTTCCGCCCGCAATGCGCCTAAGTGCCAGGACACCTTGGACTGGACCAGGCCCAGGGCCTGGGTCATGTCGCCAGCGCTGATCTCCTCCTCTACCAGCAGGAGGAGCAGGCACCGTAAGCGGCTCTGATCCATTAGGGAATAAAAAAAACGATCGATCTCGGTCATGGCCCCGCGAGTATGCGAGGCGAGTCTTAAGAAAAACTTAAGGTTAGGCTGCCAGAATGTCTTCTCGTCAATACACCGGGGAGAAGTCACCATGTCCGGCATTCTTGCCTTACCCAACAAGACATCAGCCAACACGACACCACCGGTCCAGACCATTTACCACCGGCACTCCCCCTGATCCCGCCCCTGGCTATCCTGGCTCGGACGCGAACAGACCCAAACCGTAGCCCGCCTCCAGTATCCAGGCGCAAGGCTGCTGCTCCGCCAAGGCCTCACCGGCGCCCAGGTTGAAGCGCGCGGTCGCGGTGACGTATTCACCGATCTTGCCATTGATAGACCTCGATCGGGGTGCTGCCACACTGGGTGCAACCCCGGCATTTCTCGGCTTGCAGACAAGTGACCTTGCCTTTGCGCTGCCAGACCTCGAGCATGCCGCGGACCAGTTCGCGGTCCGCGGCGAAATAGGCGGCGATCTCACCCAGGGTCGCCTGCTGGTGGTCGAGGAGAAATAGCTTGAGGTCGATGAGCGTCATATAACATTACCTAAAACGCGGCCAAGCAGGTCGCGCCTGCATCGGGAGCCAACAAGCTCCTGGGGCCCTCACAGGATGGCGGTGACGAGGGTCTGGGCCGTGCGCTGGGCAAGGGCGCCAACCAGGGCCTTGCCGAAGAGGGGGGCAAATTGCGCCGTGAGGGCGGGTGACCGGCGGGTCGCCGGCATGCAGCCATTCTCCGCCATTAAGGACAACAAGCGTTTACTGTCCTGAACCTTGGGGTCGAAGTGGATGGTGATGCTGCCGGCCTTGGGGTTGAGGGCAACCAAGCGGATCCCCTCCAGGTCCCGCAGGCGACTGGCCAGGGCCTCCGCCTTGACCGGATCACAGCGGAAGGTGCCATGGCTGATACGCAGTCTGCCGGGGACCTGGTGGATGTACATGGTGCTGACCTCACGGGGACGGAATTTAGGATTGGAGAGCAATTGCGAATTGTTCTCATTATATCGAAAGCCGCCTGCAAAAAAACCCTTAGGGTCACTTAGCTATTCAGGGCCAGGCCACCGCTCAGGCTGCGTTCGCCGGTTGCGAGGCGGGACAAGGCCAGGGCAAAGCTGGAAACCCCCGTCCCCTGATAGAAGAGACAGGGGGTTCCGGCCTGGCGACACTGGCGTTTGACCTGATAGTAGGCCGTGTGGGAGACGCAGTCGGTGGGGCAGAGCACCGCGTCGGCGCTGGCGATTAACTCCGGCAGACGGCTGATGGCCTCCTCGCGCCCCCCGTCATGGTGGAGGAGTCGCACCCCGGCGCGCTCCGCCAGGGTCCGGTACTGGGCGACCAGGGCTGGGCGCCCACCCACGCAGAGCACGCAGCGGGGGCGGGTGGGCGCGTCGCCGTGTTCGCCGCCACAGCCGGCGTCCGGACCTGGGCAGTCGCGGCAGGCGCAACGCGGGCATGCCGGCGGTTGCAGCATGGACTCCAGGACTTCGCGTTCCCGGGCCAGTCGCTCAACCTCCCTGGCCAGGCGGTTCTGTTCGGCGCGGGCCGTGACCAGGGCCTCTTCCAGGGGGGCGAGGCGCTGGACCTGGTCGAGCAGACGCTCATTGAGCCGTTCCGCCTCCCGGAACCGGTCCTGGAGTTCACGCAGCGCTTCGCCACGCTCATGGGCGGCAAGCTCCTGCTGGAGTTGCGCCACCAGCCGCACCCGCGGGGCCAGGGCGTCACGTAACGCCAGCAGGGCCGTGATGCGCTCCCGGTCCTCCTCCGTTTGCTTCTGATTACGGTGGCG
>SACH01000359.1 GCA_009928645.1 Gammaproteobacteria bacterium
GGTCCGGCAATGCGCACGGCGGGGAGCCCATAGGCGGCGGCCAGGCGCTGGTAGTCGGGGAACTCGACCCCGGAGGTGGGCGTGGCGCCCACCACCGTGCCGAAAAAATTCTCATGGGTCTGGCGGATGGATAGATAGCCGTTGTTGGCCAGGACGATGACCAGCACCGGGGCCTGGAGGGTGCACAGGGTTTGCAGTTCCTGGACGTTCATTTGCAGGCTGCCATCCCCGGCGAAACAGATGACCCGTCGCCCGCCCCCGCCGATGGCCGCCCCCAG
Source organism: Gammaproteobacteria bacterium (assembly GCA_009928645.1). Classification (GTDB taxonomy): domain Bacteria; phylum Pseudomonadota; class Gammaproteobacteria; order Chromatiales; family Chromatiaceae; genus M0108. Next base: position 279 of record SACH01000359.1, read on the forward strand.
CGCCGCGGGCAGGTCATAGCCCATGGAGGCGGAACCGGAGTTGCTGAACAGCCGCTGCCCGGCGCGTAACTGTCCGACCTGGAAGGGCAGGATGCAGGCGGAGGCATTGCCACAGACGACGATGTCGTCCTCGCGCAGTCGGGCGAAGAGCTGGTGTACCACGGCATAGGGGTTCAGCCGCGGTGACAGGGTCTGGTGGGGCTGGAGCAGGGGGTAGCGGGTGCGCAAACCCTGGCACCAGCGCACCCAGGGGGTGAAATCCGGCAAGGGGGTGACCCGTGCCTGTTCGGCCAGGGTGTGGAGAAACCGCCGGGCATCAGCCACGATGCCCAGCGCGGGCCGGACGAAGGGCTTGGACAGTTCGGCGGGGTCGATATCGACCTGGGCCAGGTAGGCATGCGGGGCAAACCGGGACCAGTTGTAGCTGACCTGGCGGATGTTGAGCCGGGAGCCGATGACGAGGACCAGATCGGCGGCCTGGAGGCAGAAATTCCCCGCTCGGGTGCCGATGGTCCCCGGACGTCCGGCGCACAGCGGATGGTCGCTGGCGATCAGGTCATGGGTCCAGGCGGTGGCGACCGGGATGCCGGTGGCCTCGGCGAAGGCCAGCAGTTCGCCGTGGGCATTGGCGAGGCGAACGCCGGTGCCAGCCAGGATGAGGGGCCGGTGAGCGGCTTGCAGGCGGGCGAGGAGCCTGGCGCACTGGTCCGCCAGGTGCGGTAATTCCGGTGGAACCAGGGGGGACGTTAAGGACGGCAGCTTCAGGTCAACCTTGGCGGATTGGATATCCAGCGGGAGGTCGAGCCAGGCGGGTCCCGGGCGACCCTGGGTGGCGGCCAGCAAGGCCTGGGGTAGCAGGCGGGCCAGGTCCTCGGGTTGGCGGGCGACCGCGGCGAAGACGGTGACCGGCTTGGCCATGTGGATGACCGGCCCCTCCTGGTCACCCAGTTGGCGCAAGCCGGGGACGGGGACGAAGTCCAGGCAGGTCTCGCGCTTGACCTGGCCGGCGAGGACCAGCATGGGGATGGAGTCGGTGAAGGCGCCGAAGACGCCATTCAGGGCGTTGATGCCGCCGGGGCCGGTGGTGACGTTGACCACAGCCGGTTTGCCGGTGACGCGGGCATAGCCTTCGGCGGCCATGGCGCAGGCCTGCTCGTGGTGCAGATAGGTGCAGCGCAGGCGCGGGTGGGTGCCGAGGGCGTGGTTGAGGAACATGGCGCCGCCGCCGGTAACGCAGAACACCTGCTCGATGCCTTGCGCCACCAGCCAGTCGGCGATCTGTTGGGCGACGGTGCGCATGGTCGGGGTTCAGAGGCCGCGGTTGAGGAGGTAATGGCGCAGGGTCGGGTTGTCCCGGTAGGGACCGTCGATATGGTCGATGGTCAGGGGTTCGTCGGCGCGGATGGGCGTCGTCAGGCGCTCGCCATTCATGACCTCGCGACAGGAGAGCTGGCCCTTGCGCAGGGGGATGGCGAGGTAGAAGTCCTTGCTGAAGCCGTCCTTGTCGAAGACATAGCCCGGCTCCAGGTCACGCCGGGCGTAGGCGCCACGGACAAGGGCTTCGAGATATTCGGTCTCGCGCCGGGAGATGACCCGGCGGCTGTGGCAGCGGCCGCCGCACATTTCGGCGGCCTGGTGAAAGGCCTTGTACCAGGTGTCGCACTGGTGCGGCAGGGAGCAGTAGGGGGAGACCGGGATGCCGTCCTGGTCGATGTCGATGTGCCGCTCCCAGGTGCGGGCGCCCTTGCCGTAGGAGATCAGCAGGGAGGTCCGCCAGTCGTGATATTCATGGGTTGAGAGCCCGATGACGTTGTGGGGATAGCGGGCGCGCAGGTAGTCGATCTGGTCCAGTTCCAGTTCGCTGTCTTCGGAGGGATAGAGGGCGACGCAGTGGTTGATGGCGAGGGGGATGTTGCGCTTGGCGAAGAAGCGCACCAGGTCGTCGAGGTCCTTTTCGGAGGCGCCGCCGCTGGAGGCGATGACCGGGCGGCGGGTGGAAGCGATCTTTTCGATCAGGACCCAGTCGTTCATGTCCGAACTGGCGATCTTGATGAGCGGCATGTCGAATTCGACGCACAGATCCACCGAGGCCTCGTCGAAGGGGGTGGCCATGGGGAGGCAGGAGACGTTGCGGATCTCCTCCACCAGGCGGGCGAAGTGGTCGCGGCTGAGGCGGGTGTCTTCGGTCTTTTTGACGTAGCGCAGTTCGGTGTTGCCGCGATACTCGGGGTGGATGAAGGCGTCCACGTCGCGGAACTGGAGCTTGATCGCCGCCCGGACGTTGTTGTA
>SACH01000360.1 GCA_009928645.1 Gammaproteobacteria bacterium
CGACCTGGAACGCCAAAACGGGGACGCCGCCGACTATACCGAGGCCGGCGAGCTAACCGACCCGCCCCCGGACGACTGGGAGGAACCAGAAACCTGGGGGGTCGAGACCCTGCATCATCTCTAAACCGCAGCCCGGCCCAGCGCCGGGCTTTTTCATGCTGGCGCGGTCCACTTCCAGCGAATCTTGCCGGCGTCCATGATGCGATGCACTTTGGCCAGGTCTTGCATTTCCCGTTCGGTGCGCGGGTCGGTTGCGGGGTCAAAGGGCTCTTCAATGCCCAGTTCCGCCAAGCGCGTAGGAATGTGTTTACGCTGCCAGGCGGCCTTATGCCAGATGCGACCCAGGGGCGGCTGATGAATCAAGCGATAGTCGGCAGGCAGGCGACCATCAAGCTGGAAGCCAAGTTGCTCATACAGGGCGCCGGAAAAGTGCTGACGGTCGGAAAACGACCAAATCACCTGGGGATGATGTTCACGCCTAAAGGCAGCAAATAATCGGCTTGCCGCCCCAGGGACGCGGTCGCGGGTGGCAAAGCGCAGCAGCTCCCATTCCCCCTCTTGCGCTGCCAGACGGCGATTGGCGGCGCGATGAAAGGACATGCAAGCCAGCATCTCGCCGTTATGGAGCAACCCGTAATGCAGCAGGGCACGCCCAGCTTTGCCCTGGATATGGTAGCGGTCATAAAAGTCAGCCGCGACGTGATTGGCCACCAACAGAACCTGGCACTGACGGGCGTGATGACGCGGCGCCAAAGACAAGCCCAAGGCGTGCCGCAGGTGGGCCTCGATTAGCGGACGCCGTTGTAGCCAATCAAAGTCCCAGATAAAAATCAGGCGGTAGCCCTCCTGTTCGGCGCGGGCCAGCTTCATTTCATGCATGCGCGGGTGCACTAGCTTGGCCTCGGAATGCCAATAAGCGCCGTTGACTTCAATCCCCAGCCGTCGTTCTGGGACTAACAGGTCGACCTCAAAGCCGCGCAAGGTGCGCAGGTCGTTATGCACCACCTGTAGGCCCAGGCCGGTTAACCAATCAGCAATCTCCTGCTCCAAGTCACTGACCGAGGATTCCCGGGCGCACGCGGGGCAACCACAGCCTTTGGCGTAGTGGTCCTTGGCCAACGACTGGAACGGCCCATGGTCACGGCAAATCACGGTGACTTTGCTGTGCATGCCGGAGTAGTTCACCTGGGAGTAGTCATAACGGTCACCGTGGACCGCCTGGGCGCGTCGGACAAACTCTTCCTGGGTCAAGGGTTTGACCCCGGCACACGCCGGGCAGCCATTCCCCGCCAGGTGGTACGAGGCCACCTGCTCAAACAGCCCATGCCGAGGACAGCCGATGGTGACTTTCTCTTGAGCGCGGCGATAGTTCACCTGGCCATAGTTATACCGTTCGCCATGGACCGACTGGGCGCGCTCAATAAACCAGGCGGTGTCTTTGCGGCGCACACACTGTTTTGCTCCGCATTGCTGACAACCGCGCCCCTGGGTGTGCGACAACGGGATCTGCCAGAAGGGGCCGTGCTCCGGACAAATAATCTCGACGTGGGTCTGGACCGTGGTATAGACCACCCGCGAGTAGTCGTAACGCTCGCCATGCACGGCACGCGCCCGCGCTAGGAAGGTATCCAGCGACGTCGGCGGGCAATGGGTGCAACGCGGACACCCTGAGCGGTTGGCGACGTGGTTGTTGGGCTTGGGGAAGAAGGGGCCATGGTCGGGGCAGATGACCTCGACCGGGGTTTTGTTGTTGACATAGACCACCCGCGAGTAGTCGTAGCGGTTGCCGTGGACCGCCTGGGCGCGGGCAATAAATTCTTCCGTGGTCAAAGCCACCTTCCGGGCACCCATCGCGACCTCCTTAAGTCGGGTAATGGGCCTAGTCTAGCTCGTGACGGGCGGCTACTCAACGCCGGTCGTGACCTTACCCTAAGCCGTATGCCCATTTTCGTCCCCCGCATCGTCTGAGGCCCGCCGTCATGGCCAATACGCTGGACCTGCTAATCCAAGCCCGCGCCGATTTCGGCAATGCCCGCAGCCAACTGCAAAACCTGCATCGCTTCATCCAGCAGCTTGAGCAGGGCTCCTCCGGCGGCCTGCTGAGTCTCAAGCCCGACACCACTAAAGCCATCGACACCCTGAATCGGGCGCTGACGCGCACCGGCCAGGCGGGCAAGGCGCTACGGGATATCAGCTTCCCCGAGGGCAAGTTCCGTGCGGCGGCCACCATCGTCGAGTCGATGCGCCGCAACTTTGAGCAGATTCAGCGCACCGATTTTGGGCGCATTGCCCGCGACCTGGCACGGGCCAGCGGACAGAACGTTTCCAACCCCCTGGGATGGGACTGGAACCGCATGACGCGCGGCATGCAGGCGTCCGATGCCGTCGCCCTGCGTAACGCTTTCCGCAATGCCCTGTATCAGGCCCACAGCGGCCCTCCTGGCGGCCCTGGTGGCCCGGGCGGACCGGGTGGACCTGGTGGCCCAGGTCGTGACTGGGGCGCCATGGGCGGGCGCTTTGGCGCCTGGATGGGCAACAGCATCGGCGGCGGCATCCTGCGCACCGG
>SACH01000069.1 GCA_009928645.1 Gammaproteobacteria bacterium
CGGGCGCTGGAAGGCTAAAAAAAATAGACAGGGCTAAGCATGTAGATCTCTAGGCAGAGGACTTGCGGACGCGGGTTCAATTCCCGCCGCCTCCACCAAAACCCTTATTTCCTTACTCCTTAACGGACTATAAGAGACTAAGACCCGCCCCGAAAAGGCGGGTTTTTTTATGCCCTTAACCCTTGCGGGTAGTCCACGGTGGGGTATTATGGACCGAGATAAGTCCATTTTCATCCGAGGTCAGCGGTGGGGTAGATATTCAGGTATACCCCATACCCCAAAATCGGATACCCCACCCCGAGGCACCCCATGCCCCTCACCGACGCCAAAGTCCGCAACGCCAGGCCCCAAGAAAAACCCTACAAACTTTATGACCAGCGGGGGTTGTTCTTACTGATTGCTCCCGAGGGCGGCAAGCTGTGGCGCTTCCGCTACCGCTTCGATAACAAGGAAAAGCTGCTGGCCCTGGGTGGCTACCCGGACGTTACCTTGAAGGACGCACGGGAGCGCCGGGACGAGGCCCGCAAGCAGGTTGCGGCAGGCATCGACCCAAGCGCCCAACGTAAGGCGATGAAGACCGCCAGGGTGGAGCGGGAAGCCAACAGCTTTGAGGTCATCGCCCGCGAATGGCACCAGCGACAAGCCCCGACCTGGGCTCCCAGCCATGCCGTCCGGGTGCTGAGCCTAATGAACCGCGACTTGTTCCCGTGGATTGGTGGCATCGCCATCGAAAACCTGAGACCCAGGGTCATCCTGGAGGCCTTGGAGCGGATTTGCGCCAGGGGTGCGGTGGAGACCGCCCACCGTGCCCTGACCATCGTCGGCCAAGTCAACCGTTTTGCCATCGCTTCCGGGAGGCTGGAGTCCGATCCGGCCCGTGACCTGCGCGGTGCCCTGCCTACGGTCATTGACCGCCACTTCCCGGCCATCACCAAGCCAGAGGAGCTAGGGCCTATCCTCAAGGCCCTCTGGAGCTACCAAGGCACATTGCCTGTAAGGTGCGCTCTCAGGCTTGCCCCCTTGGTTCCGGTCAGACCCGGCGAGCTAAGGTCAGCCAAGTGGTCAGACATCGACCTGGCGCAGGCTGAGTGGCGATTCACCCTCTCGAAGACTAAGCAAGAACACATCGTTCCCTTGTCCCGGCAGGCCCTAGAAATTTTGCTGGAATTGCATCCGGCCACTTCGCCCATTTCAGAGTACGTCTTCCCTTCAGCCCGCACGCCCAAGCGGCCCATGTCAGACAACGCGGTGCTGTCCGCTTTGAGGAGGATGGACATCAGCCGGGATACCCTGGTCGGCCATGGGTTTCGGGCATCTTTCAGAACCATCGCGGATGAGGTCCTGGGATTCCGAGTCGAACTCATCGAGCATCAGCTTGGCCACACCGTCAAGGATAGCCTTGGAAGGGCTTACAACAGGACAACCCACCTGCCGGCCAGGAAGGCCCTGCTGCAGGTCTGGGCGAATTATTTGGACGAGCTGCGCACCGCCAAGCCCAACGAGCAGGCTGGGACTGCCTGAGCATGACCGATCCACACTATATAGACGCGGACCTGCTGGCCAAGGCCCAGGATGGTCACCGCCCCGCTATCCGCACCCTGGCGGGAATAGCGGCGGACGCCCTCAGCCCCATGACCCCTACCGATCCCGCCCTGGAATGGCTGTCTGGGGCGCTTCAACGCCTCCAGGCTGGCGAGGAGCCCAACCAGGCGTTTGGTTGGAACCGCCTTGGTCGCCCGCGAACCCAACATGAGTTTGAACGCTGGACCTGGGCGCAATGGGTCAAGACCTTGTTGGCGGAAGGCATCCCCAGCGTGGACCAAGCCCTGGTCCTCGTCGGAAAAGCCGCAAAAACCAGCGGCCCCAACGGCACCATTCAAAAAGCCTGGACCGACTACCGGGACGCGGATATGCCGCTCGACCTGTTTCCGATTCCCGAGGAGGTCATGGCCCGCATCCGGAAGTTTGAGGAGCGCATCGAGGCTCTGCGCCGCCCGAAGCAAAAACCTTAGAGTTTATCAGTAGATATAAATACCCCGCTTTATTTCAAAGGTAAACAATAGCTTAGCGGTGTAACTTGGTCGCATAGGGTCCATGTCGGACCCCTGCCGAGGTACACCCGCATGTCCGCATCTTCTCCCTCCTCCCCGCAACCCCTCCTGCGTCTGCCGGCGATTCTGGGCGATAAGAACGCCGAACCGCCCGTGCCTGCCATCGTGCCCGTCGCAAAAAGCACCTGGTGGAAATGGGTATCGGCGGGTATTGCGCCCGCGCCTGTGCGCCTTGGCCCCCGTGCCGTCGCTTGGCGAAGTGAAGACATCGCCGCCTTCGTGAAGGGCGGTTTCATGGCGACCCGGTGAGGGAGGCCACGATGAGATTCACATCCAGAGCCATCCGCGCCGCCCGCCAGGCGAAGGAAACACACAAGTGGGCCAACCCCGGCGCCCACCTTCCGGGCAAAAATAAAGCCGCTCGACCCGGCCAGGTCAAAACGGCTTGCAATACAACGAACTATGAGCTAAGTGTTCAACCGTCGCGGGAGGGCCTGCAAGCCCAACCCGCGTAAACCCCGACTGGTACATAGTCGAGGACCGGCGCTGAACATTCTATGGCCCTTGAGCCAGGCTGCACAGTGCCATCTCGCCTCCGCCGGTCGGTTTCAACCGCTTCAGCTTGAGACCGATCATGAATCAAGTAGTACACCCCCCCACGGGGCACCCTTCGGTAACCGGCCCGGCCCGCGACTTTGCGGATGCCGTCTGTATTCGCCTGGCTGCTTCCCCTCGGCCTTGTCACGAGGAACTGGTCCTCGCCAGCGAGCGCCTGTTTGGCGCCGAGCTGCTGGCTGCGCGCATTGGGGACGACGAGGCCCGACAGATCCTCAGTCTCGCTGGTGACGAGCTTGGCCGATTGGCCAGGACGCTCAGCCAGCAAGATTGCCGTCGTGCCTTGGCAAATCTGCGCCGCACACTGGCCAAGGAGGGGAACCATGGCGCTCAGGGTTGACTTCCACGACATCAAGAGGGCGCTCGATGGCGGATCAATTCAGCCCATCGAAGCGCTATTCAAATGGACTACCTGGGCGCTCAAGGTCAGGACGCTGGAGTTAAAGCCCTACTTTGAGTATGTCCGCGAGACCTTGCCCATCGTGACCTGGCATCAGCCGAGTGAGGAGCTGCTGGTCCATGGCTATTTGCCGGTTACATGGACTTGCCCGATGGACTTCTACCAGTGGGCCGATAACTTCATGGGCCAGGTCTTCAGCATGGGCGCCCACCTCCGCCGATTCATCGCGGAGGAAGATCCGACCCATGCCGCCGCCCTGCTAGAGCAATCGCTGACGGCGATTGAGAAGGTCAAGGCGACGATGGCGAAGGCGCCGGAGTTGAAGGCGACAGGGAGGCCAAGGGCGGATGAGGAGAAAGGTACTAAACAAGTACCTTTATCGAAGGGAGGAAATGACCGCCTCGCCGCCCGCCTCAAGCGCGACCATCCCGCGATAGCCGCCCGCGTGGCCAATGGCGAGTTCAAGAGCATCCGCGCCGCCGCCCTGGAGGCCGGGATCGTCAAGCCCATGCGTAGCGTGCCGGTAGACACCCCAGACGCCGCCATCCGCGCCCTATCGCGCGTCTTCAGTACCAGCGACCTAGCAAAGGTACTTACCCCAACCAAGCGCGAGGCCAAAGCGCCGGAGCCGCGCCCGCCATCACCACCCCCGGCAATCGCCCCGGGCCAGTGTCACGTTGGCACCGAGATCGTGGAGATGCCCTGGCAGAAGGAGCTGCGCGACCTTGACGGCGACGTGTTGCGCAAGGAGGCGCATCGGCGCTTGGAGTCCATTGCTGCCATGGCTGAGCGTAATTGTTCTGATCTCGCCGGCTATGTCGAGACCATTCGCGAAGGCGATCTGTGGAAAAAACTGGCTGACGATTGGGAAACCTTCTGTCTGGAGTACTTCGGGCGCCCGGCCCGGTTTGTCGATTGCCTGGTGGCTGGGGTCAAGGCCCTGGAGGTGGCGCCATGACAGCCACCGTCGTCAACATCGCCACCGCCCGCAAGCCGGCCCCCATCAATCCGGCTGATCTCCTGGCCAGCCTCCGCGCCGAGGGGTTTCGCCTGAGCGTCAGGGAGGGAACCTTGCATGTCGGGCCTCGCACCGCCTTGACGGATAGGCACCGGAAGACCATCCGCGAGCACCGGGACGCCCTGATCTGGGAGATTGAGCGCGAGGGATACCTTGCCATCATTGACGGGAAGGGGCATGCGATCGATCACCTCTTGGAGCATAACGAGCGCCTGTCAAAAGAGTTACAGGCCAGCGAAGAAAAGCGAAAGCATGCCGAAACCCTGCTGGATCTGACCAGAATCCAGCTTGGCCTTGAGCGTGAGTATGGAAGCATCCGGCGACCACCGCCCGCCTTGCCGCCCATCCCCGAGGATATCCGCCGCTTCGTCGCCTCACGTTGCCACCCTGACCACAATCAGGACAGCCCCATCGCCACCAAAACCCTGGCCTGGCTCAACGCGCAACCGCGGGAGGAACGGCAGTGACAGGGATTGCTTTACCGCCCTTCCATCCGCCATGTCGTGACATTCCCATGAGCACTAACAGTCACAAGTGTTTATGTGGAGTCACGATGTTTCACCAACTACCGGAAACGGGCTATCTGCGCGAATGGCAGATACTCGGGGACGCCCAAAACCATATTCCGCCGCTGATTCCAGTTTCCAAAGCCACCTGGCGGCGAGGTTGCAAAACCGGGCGGTTCCCGGCGCCCCTCAAAAATGGCCGCATCAATATCTGGCCAGTGGAGTCCATCCGCGCCTTGATCGCCAATGGCATGAAGCACGGAGGGTGACATGGATAAAAATGGAAACGCCAGGGCCGGGAGCGAGCCGGAACCTGGCGTAATGGGCGATGCTGTTGACGATCAGCGATGGGGATTCTGCGGACACGACGCGGAAAACGCAAGGGGGCAAAGGATATGAGCCCCGCACCATCGACCAGCGACACCATCCGCGCCCGTGATGCCTTAGCGGCCATTCCCGCCGACCTGAGCCACGGCGATTGGGTGCGGATCGCCATGGCGATCAAGGCCGCCGGGCTGGAGCTGGAGGACTTTGACCAGTGGAGCGCCACCGCCCCGGATCGTTACAGCGCCGCGGCCTGCCGGGACACCTGGAAGTCAATCAAAGGGTCGGGCGGAATTGGGCTTGGAACTCTGTTCCATACCGCCCGCGCCCATGGTTGGCGCGAACACCGGCACGGGCAACCCGTGGGCCTGGCGTCTACCCCCCCGCCGCGCAAAGCTCCCCAGCGACCGCCACAGGCCCCCAGGCCGGCATCCCCGACCGGGACAACCGCCGACTACGCCAGGGCCTTGTGGGCCAAGGTAAGCCGTGATGACGCCATCGTGGCCGGTCATCCTTATTGCCAGGCAAAGCGTATTGGCTGGGCGGCTGGTGCGGGGCGTGGACGGGCTACCGGGACACTGATCGGCCAGGGTGCGGATTGCATCGTGGTCCCCGTGCGCAGCCCTGACGGTGCCCTCGTGGCGGTCGAGTGCCTGAGCGAGCACCGGGACGGGACCGGGAAGTTTCTCCGGCAATCGTTCGGGCCGAAGTCTCAGGGGTGGCTGACCCTGGGCAATGACCTGGACCCGCACCTGCCCCGCTATGTGGTGGAAGGCTGGGCAACCGGGGCGAAGATGCTCGAACACCTGGGCGGACACTGCGCCGTCTATGTGGCCTTCGGTCAAGGGCGACTGCGGGCGGTGGCCGAGGAGATCGAGCGCCGCTTTCCAGGGAGCGAGGTCATCGTCTGCACGGAGGCGCCTTGCCATGGTTAAGCAAGTCGAGATGCCATCCGGCGCCTGGGGCAATGATGCCGCCGATTGGCAAGGATCAAGCGAAGAGTGGCGCGAGCGCATGGAACAGGCCGAACGGGAGGCCGATTCCGCCAGCCAGGAGCAGGCCGCATCCCCGCTGAAAGTTGTTGATCTCGCCAACTTCACCACGATTCGCGCCAAGCCAACGGAATACATCATCAACCCTTTCGTCCCCAGGGGGTTCGTGACCTTGCTGGGGGGGCATGGCGAAATCGGAAAAAGCCTGTTAGGCCTGATCCTGGGTGCCCATGTCGCCACCGGCCAAAGCTGGGCGGGATTGCAGGTTTCACAGGGCAAGGTCCTATACCTGTCCATGGAAGACGCTGGCGACATCGCCGTTTTCCGGCTTCAGCTTATCGCGGAAGCCTACTGCCTGGACCCGGCGGCACTGATCGCCAATCTGACCATCATCGACGCATCAGACGCCGGTCCCTTGGCGCAGGAAGTCAATGTCGGCGGCATCAGAACACTGCTGACGACGGGCATTGCCGAAGAAGTCGGCAAGCTCGTCCCGGCTTACGACCTGATCATCATCGACAACGCCAGTGACGCCTTCGACGGGGACGAGAACAGCCGCCGCCAGGTGCGGACCTTTATCAAAAGCCTGGCCCGCTGGGTCAAGGGGCATCAGGGCGCGGTCATGCTCCTGGTGCATATCGACAAGCAGGCCGCCAGGAACGGCGCCCAAGGGAATACCTATTCGGGCTCGACCGCCTGGCACAACAGCGCCCGGTCCCGGCTGGCACTGACCAAGAACGGGAAGACCGAGGCCATCGAGCTGGCCCACGAAAAGCTCAACGTCGGTCGCAAGCTCGAAGAGCCCTTGTGCCTGGAGTGGTCGGAGACAGGGGTGTTACTGCCAATCTCCGCCCAAGCCCGCCAATCCGCCAAAGCATTGGCGGACGCCGCCCATGATCAGGATGTCTATCACGCCCTCCGCGCCGCCCTGGCCGCTGGCCGGACCATACCAACCGCGACCACCGGGCCGACAACTGCCTGGCATGTGCTCCAGCCATTCCCGGAACTGCCGGACGCCCTGAAAGACCGAAGCGGAAAATCCAGACTGGATGCCGCCTTGATTCGCCTGAGCCGCCAAGGACTGATCCGCCAAGAGAAGTATCAGAAGGATTACAAGACGCGGGAGAGGTGGGTCATATGAGCGGGCTTCGATACACTTCCGCCAATCCCGCCAATGTCCGCCAATCTTCCAATAGCGGACATCAGCAGATAACCAGCATGGCGAGGCCCCCAGCATCCGCCAATGCTGGTAGGGGGTATGGGGGATATATTGGAAGAAAAATTTTTGGCCAGATTGGCGAACCTGGAACCTCCGCCAATGTCCGCCCATTGCGCCAAACATCCCCGGCGCAATACGGCGCATTTGGCAAAAATGCGGATTTTGACCTGCCCTTCCTGGCGGTCCTCTCCCCCGCCGCGCCATCCCGGTTTTCCCGTTTCGGGGATTCCGGGAAGACCGGGAGGGCCAGGCCATGATCGACCTGCGCGATTACCAAGCCGAAATCGTGACCGCCATCCGCCAGGCATACGGCCAAGGGTACAAGGCCCCCCTCCTGGTGGCGCCCACCGGCTCGGGCAAGACCGTCTTGTTTTCCTACATCGCCCACCAAGCCGCCGCCCGTGGCAATCGGACCCTGATCTTGGTTCATCGCCAAGAGTTATTGAGCCAGACCGCCCGGACCCTGGCCCGCTTCGACGTGGAGCATGGCCTGATCGCCCCCGGGGCCACCCTGACCGATGACCTGGTGCAGGTCGCCAGTGTCCAGACCCTCGTGCGCCGTCTCGACCGGCTGGCCTGGCAACCGACCTTGATCGTGGCGGACGAGGCTCATCACTGCACCGCCGACACCGGGCATGGGCGCATCGTGGCGCATTACGACAAGGCCAAGGTCTTGGGCGTGACTGCCACCCCAGAAAGGCTAGACGGCAAAGGTCTGGGCCTTTCGGCTGGCGGGTTCTTCGATTGCCTGATTGAAGGCCCGACCGTGGCCGCCCTGGTGGAGCAAGGCCATCTGTCACGGCCCGTGGTGTACGCGCCAGCGTCAAAGCTGGACCTTTCGGGCATCCGTACCCTGGCGGGAGACTTCGACAAGGGTGCCCTTGCCGCCGCGATGGACCGGCCCACCATCACCGGGGACGCCGTGGCCCACTATCGCCGCTTCTGCGACGGGAAGCCGAGCATAGCCTTCTGTGTCTCGGTAGCACACGCCGAGCATGTGGCTGAAGCCTTCCGCCTGGCGGGCTATCAGGCCACCAGCATCGACGGCACCCTGGATGACCGCACCCGTCGCCAGCGCATCGAGGACCTTGGGTCCGGTCGGCTGCATGTCCTGACTTCATGTGAACTGATCGGTGAAGGCGTGGACGTGCCTATCGTGGGTGGCGCGATCCTGCTGCGCCCAACCCAATCTGTCGCCTTGAATATGCAACAAATTGGCCGCGCCTTGCGCATCCACGAGGGCAAGGAAAAGGCGGTCATCATCGACGCCGTTGGCAACGTCCTGCGGCATGGTCATCCCCTGGAGGACCGGCAATGGTCCCTGGACAGCAAGCCCCGTCGCCAGCGCAAGGCACAGGAGCAGGAAGACGGCGAGAGGGTCAAAGTTTGCCCCGAGTGCAGTGCGAGCCATGGCCCCGCACCATCCTGTCCTGAATGCGGTTACGAATACCCCCAGGCCCGCCGCATCGAGGCGGTTGAAGGCGAGTTGGCCGAGATCAAGCCCGGGGATCGGCGCTTGGCTCTCAAGCGCGAGCAGGCCCAATGCAAAACGCTGGCCGAGCTGCGTGAACTTGGCCGTGCCCATGGTTATCGCGAGGGTTGGGCCGATGCCATTTGGCGCTATCGCCAGGACCGGCACGACCGCTGGAAAAACTCCCGCTGGCGGTCCAGCAATTGAGCCCCACAAGCCCCTGTGCGACCCCGACAGGCCGCCGCAGCCACGGATGGCACCCAATCCCCAACCGCACCCCCAGAATGCGCCACAGGCCCGCACAGCGCCTCCCGGAGTCATTGGGCTTTTGTCGGGACAGGACAATGAGGGCCATCGCACCGCCCTTGGGAGTGTCGCTTGGACCCGGTCATTTTATTCACCTGTCCCCAGCCGGCGTATGGGCAATTACGCCTCACCCCCCAGGCCTGCGCTTCCCAGTGGAAAGCCGCCAGGCATGCCCGGCCCTGGGATCGCTTCGCCCTTTGCCGCGGCTGTCCCATTGGGGCGACTCATGCCGGCGAGCCCCTGCCAGACCCCCAAGACGACGACCCCCATCGGTGTCTTTATTGCGGGCGCCGAGGTCTGCGGCTGGTGTCGCGCCTCGTTTGCATCAGTTGCGCCAACCGAATCTTTGAGCTGCTGCGCGGTCGCTATCGGCGCATTGCCCCACCCAAATTCAAAAAGCCCCTGGTTTGCTTTTCTGTCGAAATCGAGGAGCCCAGTCAGTGACCCTTACGTTGTTTGCCCCTGACCGCCAGGTCGCCATCCGCATGGCTCGGCGTTTGATGAAGCCGGGGAGCCGGCTTGCCAGTATCGAGGAGCGGCCCGATCCCCCCGACCAAGCGAATTTGCATGCTTTCTGGGATGACGTGCAGTGTGCGCTGCACCACACCCCGAGTCCGCGCCTGCGCCTGCGCAGCTGGGCCACTACCACCATGAGGCCAGACCAATGATCAGCTATCCCCTCGACGAATATGTCCGCATCCTCCACCAGGTCCTCGAGCCCCATCGTCGCCAGTTCGCCACCCCCGCAATCGCCAAGGGCCTGCTGGCCAAGGGCCTGCCACCCGGCATGGGTCGCGGTTATGTCGAGCAAGTGGCCTTGGAAAACGCCCGCGCCGAGCTGCGCAGTGCGGTCGGCAAACTGCCCAGCGACGTCATCGCTGCCCGGGAAGCCGAGATTAATGCCTTGGCCAATATCCTCAACGACCGCTGGGCACGGGCTGGCCTTTTGGGATAGCAGACCTCCCCCGGCCCGATGTCGTGACAGCAAACTGGCCCTAAACCGGCCTTAAACCCCGTCACAACATCAGGTGCCCCGAATGACCGCTACCCCAATGACCGCCAACATCGAACGCGCCGAGGCTGCCGTCGCCCGAGCCCGTGACAGCCTCGACGCCGCGCTGACCGAAGGGGGCGATACCCATGCCGCCAGGGAGCGTTTGGAGGCCGCTGAAGCCCGCCTGCGCGACCTGGTGGCGATGAGCGCCGCGCCTGCCGAGGCGGTTGGCGCCAGCGACTTGGAGGCCGCCGCCGCTGAGTTGGTGCGCGAGGCCACCGCCGAGCTGATGAGCAGGTTGGTTGCCTTCCAAGTCCTGGGGCCCACCCTGCCCGAGATCCCCATCAGCCTGGCCATGGCGGTCGTCCAGGCCCGCGAGGCCGATGAGCAGGACCGTGCGGCCATCCAGGACCACGAGGCCAAGGGCGACCACCTGCGGGAGCGGCTGAGCGCCGTCCAGGCCAAGCGTGAGGCCCTCCTGGCGCGCCGCCTGGGCGGTACCGAGGAAGATAGCGATGCCGCCACCCTGGCCCTGCTGGACGCCGATGCGCGGGGCCTGGCGGACCTGCTCCACCGCCATGAAGCCCAGCGCCCGGCGGACCCACACCACAGCGCCGCAGCCCTGGTCCACTGGACCGCTGCCACTCGCTTGGCCTACCTGAGCAGCCTGAAAACACACGCTGAGGCACTGCAGCAGGCCATGCTTACCGCCGCCAAGGAGCTATCCCAGCAGGCCGGGGCCGATACCCACCTGCGGCTGAAGCCCGCTCCGGCACTGGCCGGCGCCGTCAAAATCGGGGTGTTCTGATGGCCCTCTCTCCCAAGCCGCCGCGCCAGGACAAGGGTGGGCGCCCAAAGAATCTGGTAACGCTGGCCAAACGGGCGGTTCGCACCCATGGTGAAAACTGGGTCCGTGAGCTGGAAACCCAGGCTACCCTGGGCGATGCCACTGCGATTAAGGCCCTTCTCGACCTCGCGGCCCAGCCCCAACCTTCTCCACCGCTTTCCCGTGGCGGGAAAGAGCCGTCGGGCGAGAGTACTCCACGCGTCTAGTCAGCCCAGCCTGCCCCCGCTGGCCGACGATCAGGGGGCATCTATTCCTTCATGGCATAGGCCATGCCGATTTGCCAGTGCGCCCAAGTGCCGGCGTCTGTGCCCCTAAGTGATTGAATTAACTCATTACGGGTTGTGCCCGTAACGGCGGAAATGTGCTCTATAAACATTTCCGCTGTTTCTGTGCGCAACCACTCGTAAGGACGCTGAGAATCTGTACCGCCAGCCGCCCGCCACATGTCCGTCAGCGACAGCATCTCGCCGCGCTCGTGGATGGCTTGAAGCGCGCTATTGGACCACCAGGTGGGACTAGGCTGGCCCCGGACAACGCAGTTTCTGCCCGGTTGTGTGCTTGTATCAGCAGGGAAAGGCGGCACTCTGGCGTGAATGGTCCAATCGGGAGTGGACGCCAGAGGGGGCTAAAAGAAAAGGCTGGCATGCCCCGTGCGGGGGTAAAAACAGGACTTGCCTTGTGGATTGACCAGATTTAACGTGAAGCCGTCCACCGGGAGATTCGCAGTCCCTCGGCGGCAAAGCCCGACCGCACGAACGGCCCGGCACCGGCAGGAAGCATGATAGCCCATCCCCGGGCGCCCCAGAGCATCCTGCCCACCCTGCCAGCGGTTGGTTTCATCATCCCTGATCGAGACCGACACACCATGACGACCTACTCCGACATCATTAGCCGCCAGGCCGCCATCGTCGCCCACTGGCTGAGCGATGACACAGTTCCCGCCAAGCGCCTCACCGCCCGCGCCGAGAGCATCTGCCGGTTTCTGGGAGGGCGCCGCCATGTCTGAGCATGAAAACCTGATGAACCTCGCCGCCAGCCTGGAGCATGCCCTCGATGCCGCCGTCTGGCTTTGCGACCACACCGATGACGACGAAGCCCGCGCCGTAGCCGATTCACGGCACATCACTGCCCTGGTGGAGGTGTGCCGCGCCGCTGCCGCTTGCTTGAGTGAGCGACTGGTAGATGCCCTGACCCTTAATCCGGAGACAAACCATGGCTGAGATCGTGTGCACCACCCCCAGGACCCTCGCCTTGCGGCCTTCTGGCCCGCAGACGCCGCAGGGTACGAGCAGGGCAGCGACGATGAGCCTGTCTTTGTGGTCGTAGGTCCCCAGGCCCGGCTCGAAGCGGTCAGCGCGATCTGTGAAAGGTTCGGTCTGGACGCCAAGACGACCATCGAGGCCCTACGGCCCTGAACGAGACCGCCTCTAGCCAACAGCCCCGGCCCACCGCCGGGGTTTTTTATGCGCCTGACTGACCGGCCCGCTCCAGGTTCAACGCCAGCAACCGCGCCAGAATCTCCTCGTCGGGCATCTCCGGACTGTAATCTTCCCAGCCATAAGCCACCGCAACCGCCGCATCCAGAGCCTGATGTGCGTTGACCAGCCAGCTTGGCCGTTTGTTGTAAAGATTGGTCAAGGTCTGAGCCTTGAGTTCCTTCTCCCGGCCTGGCTTGGGAATGATGCGATCCGGATAGCCTGGCACTACCTCGGGTACCCGTTCCACCCAATCGTGAGGGTTCAGCCACTTCTCCCGCTGGTCATTCAACCGATAGGCCGCCTGGGCAATGGCGAGGGCCACCGGGCGCCGTTCCAGGGCCACGACTGGGAGGATGACACCATCCTCCTGGGTTTCGATAGGACCAACGGTGTCGGCAGGTGTCAGGCCCTCGGGAAAGGGAAAAGGGTCAAAACATGTTGTTGTTGCGTAAGCAGGACGATCTTCGAGTGTAGAGCCGACAGCAAGCGCCCAACAAACATGAATCCTTGATGACAATATCCCAAAGTTCAGATCATCACTGCGAGTAAAAACTATCAACCTGTTATCCGGGGCAATGCGGCTATCCAACCAAGCAAAGAATCGATGTTTAGACTTTTCGGATGTTACAAAGAAACGGGCATGCCCGTTTAATGCTTTCCGCATCGCCGGTCTAGCCTCTCCGTGGCGCCACCAATTCTCGGCACGGGACTTTCGTCTATTCGTAAGACGTAACGGCTTGACGTTGTGTACCACATATTCAAAGGGAAGCTCATAAAGCATTGCTTCCGACTCGTTCATCGTAGGACCAAAATCAATCGTCCATCGACCCTCCCAACGGGCTGTCAAATCTCGACCATTCCAGAGCGGGCGCAGTACATCACTATTTGGCTTACCGTTAGGATTAGTACTACTTTGTTACCTTGGTTGTTGAGCCGAGTTCATTTGATACGTTCCTTTTATAACATCGCTCAATATCCTTGCGCCTTTGCTCATGCCTG
>SACH01000361.1 GCA_009928645.1 Gammaproteobacteria bacterium
GTCTGGAGCTCCTCCAGCCAGTGAGCGAGCCCGCCGGCCCCGTCCTGGCCCTGGCCAAAGGCTGGCATGTTCAGCAGGGCGGCCAGAAAACCCGCGTCGTAGCGGCCCGACAGCCGCCGCACCAGGGCGCGGTAGAGTTGATCCTCCCGGGCCAATGCTTCCAGGGCGGTGGCCGCCAGCGGCGGGGCCCCGGCGGCGACATGGAGCTGGGCGCCCTCCAGGGCCGTCTGCAACAGGGCGGCGTTCAACGCTGCGTCATCCAGCAGATACTGTTCCTGCTTACCCCGCTTGATCTTGTACAGCGGCGGTTGCGCGATGTAGATGTGGCCGCGCTCCACCAGTTGCGGCATCTGGCGGTAAAAGAAGGTAAGGAGCAGGGTACGGATATGGGCGCCGTCCACATCCGCATCGGTCATGATGATCACCCGATGGTAGCGCAGCTTGTCCGGGTCAAAGTCCCCGGGGCCGATACCACAGCCCAGGGCCGTGATCAGGGTCGCCACTTCCGCGGACGTGAGCATTTTGTCGAAACGCGCCTTTTCCACATTGAGGATCTTGCCCTTGAGGGGCAGGATGGCCTGAAAGGCGCGGTCCCGGCCTTGCTTGGCGGAGCCACCGGCGGAGTCACCCTCCACCAGATAGAGTTCGCACTTACTTGGGTCCCGCTCCTGACAATCGGCGAGTTTTCCCGGGAGTCCGGCGATATCGAGCACGCCCTTGCGGCGGGTCATCTCCCGGGCCTTGCGGGCGGCCTCGCGGGCGCGCGCCGCCTCCAGCATCTTGCCGGCGATGGTCTTCGCCTCGGCGGGGTGTTCCTCCAGGAAGGTCCCCAGATACTCGGCCAGGAGCGATTCCACGGCGGCCTTGACTTCGAATGACACCAGCTTGTCCTTGGTCTGGGAGGAAAATTTCGGATCCTGGACCTTGACCGACACGACAGCGGTCAGCCCTTCCCGGGCATCATCCCCAACGGCTTTGACCTTGCTCTTCCTCGCCAGCTCTTCCCGCTCGATGTACTGGTTCAGGGTCCGGGTCAGGCCGGCGCGGAAACCCGCCAGATGGGTCCCCCCGTCGCGCTGCGGGATGTTGTTGGTGTAGCAGAAGATGGTTTCCTGGAAGGATTCATTCCATTGCAGGGCCACCTCGACCTGAACCCCCTGGCGCTCGGCCCTGAAGCTGCACACCGTGGGATGGACCGGCACCTTGTTACGGTTCAGATAGGTGACGAACGCCTTGATGCCACCCTGGTATTCGAAGACGTCCTCCCGGCCCGTGGCTTCCTCGCTGAGGAAGATGCGCACCCCGGAATTGAGAAAGGACAATTCCCGCAGGCGTTTGGCGAGGATGTCGTAGTGGAAGACGGTAGCGGAAAAGATGTCGCCGGAAGGCTTGAAGTGGACCTCGGTCCCGCGGTGCGCACTGGGCCCTACTTCCTGAAGGGGATACAGCGGCTCCCCCAGGGCGTAGTCCTGCCGGTACTCCTTGCCATCCCGGCAGATCCGCAGGGTCAGGCTAGCGGATAAGGCGTTGACCACGGAGACGCCCACCCCATGCAGTCCCCCCGACATCTTGTAAGCATTGTCGTCAAATTTTCCGCCCGCATGCAGCACGGTCATGATGACCTCGGCGGCCGAGCGGCCCTCCTCGGGATGGATATCCACGGGGATACCCCGCCCATCGTCGCTCACCGTGATCGACTGATCGGCATGCATCAGGACCCTGATGTGGGTGCAATGCCCGGCCAGGGCCTCGTCGATGGCGTTATCGACGACCTCAAAGACCAGATGGTGGAGACCGGTGCCATCATCCGTATCGCCGATATACATGCCCGGACGCTTGCGGACGGCATCAAGTCCCCGCAGCACGGTGATGTTTGAAGAGTCGTAGCTCATGAGGTGACCTGATAAGAAGGAGGGCAGCCGGGGTTGCCGGGGTGGGCCAACAGTCGTTGAGCGGAGCACGGGTAACGGCCTGGCGAGCCTCAGTGCCCCGGCTTGACCCTGGGCGAAGCCTGATACGCCCGGACCGGTCTGGCGGCATGCTTTACCGCTGAGGCCAGCGTGACATAGCCTAGCACCGGGCTACGTCAAAATCTGTCGCGCCGGTCCGGCAGACTGGCCGGTTCCCGATCCCGGCACCCTTCACCCGGCGGATGGCCCGCACCCGGCGCTAGCCCCATGACTTCTGGAGACCTGACCATGCCTGACCCGGACGCTGTTCTGTATTTCGCCTATGGCTCCAATCTCAACCGGGCCGATTGGGAAGGCTTTTGCGCGCGCAACGGCTACCATCCCGACCGTCTGCAACCCGTGGCCCGGGCCATCCTCCCGGACATGCGGCTCAGCTTTGACTACCACTCCATGACCCGCGGCGGCGGCGCCCTCAATATCCAACCGGCCCTCGGGCACAGCGTTTACGGCGTCCTGTACCGGGCGGATGCCGAAGGCTGGCGGGCCCTGGATAAAAAGGAAGGCGCTCCGAACTGTTACCAGCGCGTGGCGCGGATCGCCCTGGCCGAGGACGGCTCCCGGGTGCCGGTGGTGACCTATGAGGTGACACCGGAG
>SACH01000362.1 GCA_009928645.1 Gammaproteobacteria bacterium
GCTCGCTGCCCTCTCATGGTCATCGCACCCTCTTCTACCAGAACAGATTCAAGCCGCCATGCTAACCGGCCGGTGACAACTTGGCATATCGGGGTTGCACCCTGGGCGGGTTGGTCATAGCCACCGCCTGCTAACCGCTGGCCGACCCGCCCCCTGTGCTGAGTCATCCCCGAAGCAATGCGGCCTCCGGTTCTGGACCAGGGTGAGGAGCGGGAGCATCTGGTGGGGAGCAGCGAACATAGGGATGCGGTCAGCAAACCAACAGGACGGCATTCAAGTTGTCCCCCGCCAGACGTCATCCGTCCCGGGCAAAGCCGAAAACTGCCGGGGGATGGCTATAATATCGTCTGCCTCCGGGTCCCCGCGCCAGCCACCCGCCTCGAGCCTTGCCCATGTCCAGCGTCCCAGAACTCTATCCCCCCATCGAGCCCTATGCCACCCAGCGGCTGAGCATTGAGGGCCATGATCTCTACCTGGAGGAATGCGGCAATCCGGCGGGCATACCCGCCGTCTTCCTCCATGGTGGACCGGGCGCGGGGTGCGACCCCCTGCATCGTCGCTTCTTCGACCCCGACCGTTACCGGCTGATCCTCTTTGACCAGCGTGGGGCCGGACGCTCGCGGCCCCACGCCGACCTGCGCCTCAACACCACCTGGCATCTGGTCGCCGACCTGGAACGGATCCGTGCCCATCTTGGCATCCAGCGCTGGCTGGTCTTTGGCGGTTCCTGGGGTTCGACCCTGGCCCTGGCCTATGCCCAGACCCACCCGGAGCGGGTTAGCGCACTGATCCTGCGCGGCGTCTTTCTCTGCCGACCGGCGGAGATCGCCTGGTTCTATCAGGAGGGCGCCAGTTGGGTCTTTCCGGACTATTGGCGCGACTTCCTGGCCCCTATCCCCGTCGAGGAGCGCGGTGACCTGGTCAGCGCCTACCACCGCCGTCTCACCGGCGAGGACGAGATCGCCCGGCTCGCCGCCGCCAAGGCCTGGTCGGTGTGGGAGGGGCGTACCTCCACCCTCCTGACCAATCCCGACATCCAGCACCATTTCGCCGGCGCCCACTTCGCCCTGGCCCTGGCCCGCATCGAAAGTCACTACTTCATGCATCAGGCCTTCCTGGCGCCCGACCAACTCCTGCGCGATGCGCACCGCTTGCAGGGGATCCCCGGCATCATCGTCCAAGGCCGCTACGACCTGATCTGCCCCCTACGGTCGGCCTGGGAACTACATCAGACCTGGCCCGGCTCGGAGCTGGTGGTGGTCCCGGACGCAGGGCACTCGGCCTTCGAACCCGGCATCGTCTCCGCCCTGGTGGCGGCCACGGACCGGTTTGCCCGCGCATGAGCCAGACGTCGCCCCTGGCGCATCCACTACTGGAAGGACCCGTTGGAACGGTCAGAGAGGCTGCCCTGCCCCCTCCATACTGCTACCGACACCCACGCCTGGCAGGTTCCAGCCCATTGGGATCGCGCCCGACAGGTTCGGGTTCGAGCCGGTCCTCCTGCCCGGCTCTGCCATGATCGGCCTGCTGCAACGTGTCTCGACGGCCCAGGTGGAGGTGGCCGGGGAGCAGGTCGGCGCCATTGGGCCGGGTCTGCTGGTCCTGGTCGCCGTCCAACGGGGTGACGATGAATCCCGGGCCGATCGCCTGCTGGAACGTCTGCTGAGCTACCGGGTCTTCCCCGACGCCACCGGCCGCATGAACCTCAGCCTCAGAGACACGGGCGGCGGCCTCCTGCTGGTGCCCCAGTTCACCCTGGCCGCGGATACCCGCAAGGGTACCCGCGCCAGTTTTACCCCCGCCGCCGCCCCGGAGGAGGGGCGCCGCCTGTTTGTCTGGCTCCTGTCCCGGGCGGAGGCCGCCCATCCCCGGGTCGCGGCGGGGCGTTTTGGGGCGGACATGCGGGTCAGCCTGGTCAATGAGGGGCCCGTGACCTTCTGGCTCGAAAATTAGCGCGCAAGTCACTTAAAAATATTTATTTTCAGTTCGGTAGCGCACCTACTGATGTCAGTTAGCGTGCATGACACCGGCCGCGCATCTCACCATCCAGGGTGCGGCGAGCCCCCCATGAAAGTTGGTCGTGCCTTCGCCCTTGCCGGTCTGAGGTCCAGCCCCCGGTGGTGCTGTAACGGCCCTGCCCGCCACGGGGGAGCGAAAACCGCGGCGCATCTGGTAAGATTCACCCCCTCGTTACCAGCCACGACCCGCAAACCCTGTGACAGAGACCCTTACTTCCCGTCGCGCCGAGGTTGAGCGCCATACCCTGGAAACACAGATTCGCGTACGGCTCGATATCGACGGTACCGGCCAGTCCCAGTTCAAGACGGGGGTACCCTTCTTGGAGCACATGCTGGACCAGGTTGCCCGCCATGGCCTCATCGACCTGGAGATTGAGGCGGAGGGCGATTTGCACATCGACGCCCACCATACGGTCGAGGATATCGGCATCACCCTGGGTCAGGCCCTGGCGAAGGCCATCGGCGACAAAAAGGGCATCCGCCGCTATGGTCATGCCTATGTCCCCCTCGACGAGGCCCTGTCGCGGGTCGTGATCGATCTGTC